>JAJZSX010000027.1 GCA_021849435.1 Actinomycetes bacterium
GATCGTGACACGGGCCGCGAGCTCGTCGAGCACCCAATCCCCGCGATGGTCTCGATCACGGGCTCGGTTCGGGCCGGGATGGAGGTCGCGGCGTCGGCGTCACAGTCACTCAAGCGTGTGCACCTCGAGTTGGGCGGTAAGTCACCGGTCGTCGTCTTCGAGGATGCCGACCTGTCGGCCGCTGCCGAGTCGATCGCGATCGCCGGGTTCTTTAACGCCGGTCAGGACTGCACCGCCGCGTCGCGGGTCCTCGTCGCTGACAGTGTGTACGGGGACTTCGTCGATGCCTTGGCCCAGCAGGCCGACGGGACCGTGGTCGGCGCCCCCGAGAACAACGACGCACTCTTCGGGCCCGTCAATAGCCGTCAACAGTTTGATCGAGTCACTGGGTTCATCGAGCGCCGACCGGGCCACGCCACGACCGTCGCCGGTGGCTCGCGTATCGGTGAGGCGGGCTATTTCATTGCGCCCACGGTGATCGCCGACCTGCAACAAGACGACGAGATGATCCAAAACGAGATCTTCGGCCCGGTCATCACCGTGCAGCGTTTCAGTGATGAAAGCCAGGCGATTGAATACGCCAACGGGGTCGGCTACGCGCTCGCCTCCTCGGTGTGGACGAAGGACCACGGTCGGGCCATGCGTATGACTCGCGATTTGGACTTTGGGTGCGTGTGGGTCAATGCGCACATCCCGCTCGTCGCGGAGATGCCCCACGGTGGGTTCAAGCAGTCAGGCTATGGCAAGGACCTCTCGGTGTACGGCTTCGAGGACTACACGCGGATCAAGCACGTGATGCACGCCATCGGCGAGTAACGACACCTGTCGTGGTTCGCCGTACAGGGCGAGCGCCACGTCGACCTGTTCGCACCCGGTTCCCACGGGGCTGGACGATGCTCGAGTCGTACCGAGCGTTGACGCGGCCATCCACTTAGCGATCGCATGACGCGAGCGAGCTCGTGGCGCCCCGACAGCCGACGCGAGCGCGAGGGACCCGGTGGAATGGCGAGAACCAGCGCGCCGCGAGGCGCAACGCATCGCACACGATGGGCAAGTGCGCGTGCGGTCGAACGCTCACCACGGGTGGTGCACAGTGGCGTCGCTGTGACGGCGCGATCAGTCGTGCTCGGCCCACACGGCGAGTGGCCAGACGACTACGCGGTTCGGCGTTCTGACGTTCGGCGTTGCGCGCAGTGTGTCGGTGGCACCAATTGGTGGGCCCGAGAAATACTCTAAAATTAGGTGTATGCTCCCGTGCCGTGAGTTGGTTCCAACTCATAGGCGCCATGGTGGCGAGAAGTGCTTCGACAGTAGGGGGAATCCAATGCTGCTTTTTACGAGTTCAACCATTCAAACCGAGCCACTCGACGTGGGTGCCGGCAAGTTCAACCTGGTGGACCTGGTTTCGCAGGCTCAAGGTGCTCCCGTCACAGCCGGCGTCGCCGAGATCTGGCCCGGTGCTCCCGTCGACTTTGAGTACGACGACGACTGCGCGGTCTGCTACATGATAGAAGGTGAAATCACGCTGACCGAGGGTGATGTATCACGGCCGTTCCTGCCGGGAGACGTGGTGTACATCCCGCAGCAGGCGGGACTCGTCGTGTTGTGGGAGACGACGTCGTACGGCAAGTTCGTCTACGTGACCTACCCGCACTGGCGCTGACAATCCCGGTGATCAGGGTCGACCTAGGCGCACGCCAGCTCGCGCAGTTCGACCCGGGTCACGGCGCGTGACGGTGCCCACAACGGGCAGGGGGTCGCGTGGTGATGGGTAGTAGTTCGCGTGACTCGTGACGACGTCGACGCCGATGGTGCGAGGTCTCAGAGAGGGTCAGTTCGGTCTGCGATGACATCTGAAACTAGATGTTTTTTCTGGAGCGAACTGGCCCTCTCGACTATTGCCGTGCAAATTTCCTGATAAAAGGCTAAAAACGTTTCTTGGGACGAGTTGGAAAAATCGGTGGTTTCGTTTGCGCTTAAACAACTGAAGTTGTATGTTTTAACGATCAGGCTGCGCTTCCGCGATGGGCCTGGCGATGACGAGGGGGGTTGTAATGGCTTCAACTGCGGTACACGAGGGGCTTACGGGCGCCCTGGAGGAACTGCGGCACGTACTGGGGACCGAGTACGTGCACACCGAGTACTTCCAACGCGCACTTCGTACGACGTCGGCCACACCATTTGGGCTGCACCAATGGGGTGACCTCTTGCCCGACGTCATCGTGCGGCCAGGTTCGACGAGCGAGGTCCAACAGATCGTTCGCATCGCCAATGAGTGGCGCGTTCCAATCGTGCCGCGCGGTGCGGGAGCCGGACTCGCTGACGGGGCGATGCCGCTCAAGCGGGGAATCGTGGTTGACATCAAGCGGATGCACGAAGTACTCGAAATCGACGAGGAAAACCACACCGTGACGGTGCAGCCGGGCATCAACATGATGGAACTCAACAAGATCCTTCGCCCGCTCAACCTCTGGTTTCCCGACGACCCGGCCTCCTACCCGGTCAATGTCCTTGGTGGGCGCGTCGGCACCGGCGGATGGAGCCTCATCGGCGGCGGATACGGACACATCCCCGACAACGTGGTCTCGATGGAGGTCGTGACTCCGACGGGCAATATCATCCGAGTGGGCGAGGGCGGAGCCCCCAAGGTTCGCAAGTCCAGCACGGGATATCGGCTGAAGGACCTCTTTATCGGGCATCAGGGCACGCTTGGCATCACCACCGAGTTGACCCTTGACCTCGCGCCGCGCCCCGAGATGGAGCTGCCCGTCTTCTTTGCGATGCGGTCGTGGGAAGACGCCCACCGCCTGACGTTGGCCTTAGGAAAGAGCGGCCTGCGCACGTTGTGCGGGGTCTTCCAGTTCGATGAGCGCAAGGTCGATTTCTTGCGTCGTGATGACGAGGCGTGGATCCCCCTGCCGAAGTGGGTGCAGGCGGCCACCGGAGCGATCTGTTATGGAACGGCGGCCGAGGTCGAGGCCGCCAAGGCGACGATCTTCGAGATCGGGGCCGCCAACGGGGGGACGTACCTTGGCCAGGAGATGTCCGAAGGGGACTGGGCGAGTCGCCACGACCGGTACCACCTCGCGTATCACGGTCGCTCCGAGGGGCAAATCCGTCTCATGGCGTGGAGCATCGACGACTGCGCCGTTCCGTGGTCCTCGCTTCCTGTCGTGAAGCGCCGCTGGTACGAGCTCGCCGACGCGCTGGTGGCCAAGCACCCCGAACACTTCGATGTGTGGGGCATGTTCATGTACACCAATAATCCCTTCCGTCCGTGGGGTGACCATCTCACCGAGCTCGATATGGGTATCAATGAGCTCGAGATGACCGACGAGATCTGGGCCGACTGGATCGAGTTCAAGACCGAGGTCGCCCGCGTGGCGGTCCAGCACGGTGGTTCGGTGTCGGCCTGCCACGGTGGTACCCGCGAGGGCGAGGTCAACGTCTCCACCTACGAGGAGTTGGCCGGGGGCCAATTCGAACTGATGAAGCAGATCAAGCGGCTGCTCGACCCGAACAACATCATGAACCCCGGGAAGTACAACCTGGACGAAGCCTACGGAGGTGAGGCATGACTCAGCAACTCAGTACCAAGCCGGTTTACGTCGAGTTACTCAAAGCCAAGCAGGTGCCCGAAGCCATCGCGAAGGACTGCTACGCCGTCTTCGCCTGTCGTCACAAGTTCTGTCGCGAGGTCTGTCCCGTGTACCAGGACGACCGAGACGAGTCACACACCTCCTACGGCTTCCACTCGACCATTCTCGCGATGTCCAAGGGTCTTGGCGAGCTGGCTGAAGTCCGCGAGCAAGTCACGAATTGCCTCGAGTGTGGGGCGTGCGAGCTTCGTTGCCCGAACACACTCTTCGCCGGCGACTTCTATGGAGCGTCGACGACGACGGTCGACCTCGTACGTAAGGTGCGCCGGGACCTCGTCGCCGAGGAGATCGGCTTTGAGAAGTACGAGGCGGTCATCGAAGTGATCGACCGTTACCTCGCGTACTTCGAGGGCCCCGAGGAAGACCTCACCCGGTGGGCAGAGGGGCTGAACCTCCCCTTCGCCGGCGAGACAATGCTCTTCGTCGACTACTTCAACGCCTTTGAGACGACGGTCGTGGCTCGTAACGCCGCGAAGATCCTGACGGCCGCTGGCGTCGACTACGGGATTCTTCGCCGTCCCGGTGCGACGCTCGGTGAGTTGCTCGATGTCAACCTTGAAGCGTTCGTCGAACATGGGCGCCACAACATCCGTGAACTCGTCGCGGCGGGCGCGAAGCGTGTGGTGTTGATCAATCCCCACGACTACACCTACTTCACCCGTGACTACGTCGCCCACATCGGCGAGCTGCCCTTTGAAGTGATCTACATCACGGACTTCATCAGTGAGTTGATGGATTCGGGCGCGATCGTGTTCGACGGTGCGAACCCCCTCGCGGGCGGTGCCGTGAGCTACCACGACCCGTGCACGCTCAACAAGATGTGCGGGATCACCGAGTCGCCGCGCCGCATCATCCGGTCGCTGCCAGGCGTGAAATTCCTCGATGTGTCGCCGGTCGCGCAGTGGAGTTACTGCTGTGGCAAGGGTACTGCGAGTTTCAAGGCCATTCACCCGGACACCTCCTACCGCATCGGCGCCAAGCGACTCCAGGCCGCAGCCGACGTGGGTGCGGAGCGTCTCGTCGTCGCCTGTCCGCACTGCGAGGACCAATTGACCGATGTGCAGTCACGCAGCGGTGCCCCCGTCGCTCCCGTACACGTCTTGGCCCTCGTCGCCCAAGCGATGGGACTCTCGTGATGATGTTTGCAAGTGACCAAGTTGAAACGAGGTAAGGACATGACCGAAATCGCTTCTGAAGATGGACGGGCTCTGTTTATCGACGGTCACTGGGAGATTGAACCCAGCTTGATCGGTACGCAGATACCGCTCCCGCGCCAACGGATGAACCTAGCCGAGCGACAGCGCATCATCGAACAACGGTTGCGCTACCTCGAGTTTGTCCACGATCACTTTGCCGACGGCATCGTGCCGCCTCCGGCGGGCGTGGCCACAGTCGAACCAGCGGTGAAAACCGTTCACTAGTCCAATGAAATGGATGCCGCCTGGTTGCATGGGTCGACTCGGGTGACGCCATTGTTAATGAAAGAGGAGTCGTGAGAATTCTCGTCACGATGAAGCATGTTCCTGATACGACCGAGGTGCGTTTTGGCGGCGACGGTGCGCTGATGCTGCGTCACGCGCCGACCAAGATCAACGATTACGACCGCAACGCGCTCGAGGCGGCAGCTTCGATCCGTGAGAGCGGTGGCACCGAGGTCATCGTCGTGTCAGTCGGCCCACCTGAAGCTGCCAAAACCCTCAAGGAGGCACTGGCCTACGGTGCGGATGCAGGAATCCTGGTAACGGGTTCCTGGTCGGAAGCGCTCGACTCAGCGAGTGTGGCGAAGGTCCTCGCGGCCGTCATCGAGCGCGAGGGGCCCTTCGATCTCGTGTTGAGCGGTGACGTCTCCGAGGACGGCTACGACAGCCTGGTTCCCGGTCTGCTCGCCGCTTCGCGCGGGGTTCCCTACGTTCGAGGCGTTACCTCGCTCGGGGTTATTGAGGGTGGCGTCGAGGTGATTCGAACCCTCGACGACGCCGAAGAGACCATTCGCGTCGCACTGCCCGCGGGGCTCTCGGTGACGAGGTTGGTCAATGTGCCTCGCACGATCACGACGATGCAGGTGATGAAGGTGCCAATGAGCCGGGTCCGCACCGTGAGTGTCGCCGACCTCGGGATCGACGAGGGCACGCTTGCTCTCGACGCCCGGCCTGTTCAACTGCTCGGCGTTCGTCCCGCGTCGAATGAACGACGCAATGAGTTGCTCGAGGGTGAGCCTGACGAGGTGGTGGCCGCTCTGGTGTCTCGACTGAGTGAATTGGGGGTGCTCGCATGAACCGCGCTCTAATCGTTGTGGAACCCGGCGTGGATCCAAAGCCCGCACGTTCGATGCTCATCGGCGTCGCCGATCACGTGAGCGTCCTTACCCTCACCGACACTCAACGCTCTGGCGCCGTGGATGTGGAAGCCGATGACCTGCTCTGTGTGGTCGCCGAAGGGCTTGACAGTGCCGAATCGACAGCCGACGTCATTGCGCAGCTGGTGGGGGAGCTCGGGGTCACTCTCGTAATACTGCCGGCGACGGCACGTTTCCGCGAGGTGTTCCCACTGCTCGCTCACCGGCTCGACGCGGCGTGCGTCTCAGACGTCCTCTCATTAAGTGTCACCGATGGGACGTGGCACGTCGAACGACTCCTGTACGGGGGAGTGGCCGTGGCCACCGTGGCGCTTCGTCGGCCCATTGCAGTCGTGACGGTTCCCGCCGCCAGCTGCGAGGTCGGGGTAGGCGTGGCGCCAAGAGTTGCGGACGTGGTGGTCGTTACTACACCCGCCAAGACGGTGGTGGCCCGCCAACAAGTGGTGCGCGAGGTCGCGCTCGCGGGTGCGGAGCGACTCGTCTCATTTGGCCGCGGTGTTCGCACTCGAGACGATATGAAGCAGATCGAACAGCTGGCGGCATTGCTCAAGGCGCAGATCGGGTGCTCGCGGCCCGTCGTCGAGGACTTGCGCTGGTTGACCGTGGACCACCAGGTCGGCCTGACCGGTACGACGGTCAAGCCTGAGTTGTACCTCGCCATCGGGATCTCGGGTCAGATCCAACACTTGGTCGGCATGCGGGACTCGAAGGTGATCGTCGCCGTCAATAACAATGCCGCTGCGCCAATATTCAGCGTCGCCGACATTGGTGTCGTGGGTGACCTTTATGAGGTGGTGCCACGCCTGATTGCGGCTCTGAGCGCGACGGCGGCCTAAGCACGATGAGGATGGCGACCATGGTGCCCGCTGGACGATTGACTGCCCGCTCGAATGATGAGTGGCTGAAGTCGCCTGCATCTCGCCATGGGAGTAACTCGAGGTGATTGGCGCCGCCTACACCTACATGCCGGACCTGCCGATGTGGCTTCACTGGGGCATCTACGTCATGTTCGCCGGATCGATGTGTGCCGCGGGAGCGATTCTCACCCACAAGATCCATCGACTCGAGATCGGGTGGCGTGAACTGGTCTCGGGTCTGCGCACGTCGCTCGTCGCTCGTCCTCGGGTCGTGTTGGACACACTTGCGCGCGAAAGCGTCGGTCAGCGGCGGATTCGTCGCAATCGACTGGGTGGACTGCTCCACGGGCTCATCTTCTACTCGTTCTTAATGCTCCTGCTCGGCACGACGCTGATCGGCGTGCAGCACGACGTATCCGCTCGACTGTTCGGATTCTCATTCCTGCGAGGTGGTTTCTACCTCGTTGAGAAGGCACTGCTGGATACGGCGGGTGTGGCCCTGCTCGGTGGCGTGGGCGTTGCGATGTGGCGTCGCCACCGGGTCCGCCCCCCACACCTCGGACAACGCGCCTCGCTCCACCTGGTCTACGGGGCCCTCGCCTTCATGAGTCTCTCAGGTCTTGTCCTCGAGGCGACAAGGAATCTCGCCGTGCCGTCGGGTACTGGCTGGTGGACCTACGCCGGTCACGTGGTGGCAATCGTCATCCATCCAGTGATTGGCGTTCACGTACTCGGCGCCTACAAGTTGGCGTGGGCGATCCACGTGATCGCTGCCTTCACCTTCATCGGCGCCGCGGCAGGCACCACACTCGACCATGTCGTGATGGTCCCCGTTAATCTCATTCTCGCGTCGAACCGACCGTCAGGTTTGACGGCGAGACCATTTGACCTTGCGGCCGCACTCGAAGCGGAAGAAGACCTTGACGAGCTCACCGCGGGCTTCGCGAATCCGATGGATCTGTCGTGGGATCGGCGACTGATGCTCGATTCGTGCGTGAACTGCGGGCGTTGTGAGGCGATCTGCCCGGCCACCGCGGCCGGGCGACCCCTCTCGCCTCGGCTTCTCGTGCAGGCGCTGCGAAACGACATGCGCCAGACGGGGACGGCTGAACACACCCTCAGTGACGTGTTCGAGCGCTCCGTCATCAACGAGGACACGATCTGGTCCTGTCTCACCTGCAGCGCATGTAGACAAGAATGTCCCGTGGGCATCGATCAGCCGGGCGTCGTGCTTGATCTTCGCCGACACCTGGCTGAGGGTGGCCGCCTTGATGAGCCGAAGGCGCTCGTACTCGCCGGCCTCGAGCGCAATCAGAATCCGTTGGGATTACCGTCGTATCAGCGAGCCGACTGGCTCACCGAACTCGGCGTTCCATCGATTCGCGAGAAGCCGGACGTCGACTTCCTGTATTGGATTGGCTGCATGGCGTCCTACGATCAGCGGGCGAGGGAGATCGTGCGCTCGATGATCAAGATTCTCGAGCACGTTGGCCTCACGGTCGCCGTTCTCGGTAACGAAGAGCAGTGTCACGGCGAGTGTCAACGCCGACTGGGTGACGAAGCTGGATTTCAGGTTCGAACGATGGAAATGGCTCAACTACTCGAATCGTGCGGCACCAAACGTATCTTGACGCACTGTCCGCACTGCATGAATACCTTCACCAACGACTATCGCGAATTCGGTATTGAACTCGAGGTCGTTCACCACAGTCAACTACTCGCCGAACTGATCGAGTCGGGACGGCTCGACATCGACCCGGCGCTCGAGGGATCAGTGGCCTATCACGACCCGTGCAACCTTGGCCGCGTGTTAGGTGTCTATGATGCGCCGCGGGCAGTCGTGCGCGCGAGCGCCGGCGAGGTGGTCGAATTCGAGCGACACGGAGATGCGTCCTTCTGCTGTGGCGCCGGCGGCGCAAACTACTTCTACAAGACGCCGGGTGCCACGAGCGTCTCGGGGTTGCGCCTGGCCCAGGCGCGCGATGTTGGGGCCGCGACCGTCGCTACCGCCTGCCCGTTCTGCCTAGGCATGCTGGAGGACGCCACCAAGAGCGGTGACGCGACGCCGGTGAAGATCCGAGATCTTTCGGAATTGGTGGCGGCCCAATTGCCGACGGTACAACGTTGATCGGTGCGGGGCGAATCGATATTCGTGAAGGTTGGGCCGGGTGATCCGGTGCACCCGTCGTCACTAGATGCGGTCCTTGGTAGCGGAACCTTCGCGCCATGGCGTGCGTTGGGTGAGTCGCGCGACACCCGTCGGTAGGATTGGCTCGTGAGCGTGCAGACCTCAAGTGGTGGCGCAGTGCAAGGAATCATCTTGCCCCTCGTCACGGTCGCTCGGGCTGACGAAGTCGAACAGCGGATTCGTCAAGCGATTTCGCTTGGCCTGTTGCCAGATGGTCAGCAGTTGCCGCCTGAGGCAGTCTTCGCGGCCAACCTTGGAATCTCGCCGATGACGTTGCGCGATGCACTGGCGAGCCTACGACAACAGGGGCTGGTCGAGACTCGACGAGGTCGGGCCGGCGGCACCTTTGTGAAGCGTCCGGAGAACCCCTTGATACCGGCGCTCTGGGAACGGCTCCGCCAGATGAGTATCACCGCACTTCGCGATCTCACCGACGAGCATGCCGCCATCGCGGGTACCGTGGCGCGACTCGCCGCTGAGCGGTCGACCGAGGCCAACGTGCGCCGGCTGCGGGGACTCGTCGAGCGACTGGCGACCGCGGAGAACCTGGGCTCACGCATCCGCGCCGACTCGCGTTTTCATGTCGACCTTGCAGCGGCGTCGCACTCGGAACGCTTGATGCAGCGTGAGGTGATGCTCCAGGGCGAAGTGGGCGACATTCTCTGGTTGGATCACCAACCCGAGTTGGATGTCGCGCTGGAAGTTCGCGACCATATGGCGATCGTGGAAGCCATTGCTGACGAGGACGGCGAGCGCGCGCGGCGATACGCCGAGGACCACGTGCAACGTAACTTTCGTCGGCTGAGTGAATTGCATCATGTGGCAAGTAGGTCGGGAGAGGGCCGTAAATGAACGATCAAGTACATCTGAGCCGCGCAGAGATTTCGACCGCGATACACGGTGCCGCGGAGACGATCGTGGTGACTTTCGAATCGGTCTTCCAACGTATCGAGCGGATCGCGGAGGCGATGATCCTTCTGCACCAGGACCAAGTGCAACGCGGGGAGTCCTTGACGTCCGAGAGGTTGGCCGCTCTTCGCCCAGTGATTCAAGAGCAGTTGCGCCAACTTCCGTTTGTCGATGGAATGGGCGTGTTGGTTGCGCCGGATCTCCTGGCCGACTGCGCACGCTGTGTCGAGTGGTGGCGTCAGCGCGAACACGACGTGGCACCACTGTGGGTGAACCTCGATCCGACGAGCGTTGATCTCTACGACTACCTCGACATGGAATGGTTTGTCGCCGCGCAACGCGACCTTTCGCGCGCGGTTGTCGGACCCTACATTGACTACGCCGGTGCCGATCACTACATCGTGACCCTGGTGTCACCGGTGGTCGACGGGGTGTTTCTCGGTGCCGTCGGCGCCGATATCTGGATGTCAGCTATCGAGGCGAAAGTGATTCCCGCGCTTTACGAGTTGAATTTCGAGGCGGTCTTGGTCAACAGTGAACGTCGCGTCGTGTCGACGAATTCATCACGTTGGACTGTTGGGTCACGACTGGCGGCGATACCCCGCGCCGGAGATGGAACGTTCGCAGCCGCGGTCGATGTGGGCGGCGCGAGTAATTGGGTGCTCGCCGCGGCCATAGAGACGACGACTGCGACTGCGTGATCGGACAACGTCCGCCCCGGGAGGTGTAGTGCCCGGGGCGGACGTTGTCGCGACTAGTTGCCGACGGAGCTACCGAACTCGGGACGTCGGGTCAGAATCTCCTCGTGGACTACCAGCTCTCGCTCCATCGCGTCGGCCTGAGCGTCATCGCGAACGTGGGGCTTGGGTCGGAAGACGAGCAGGTAAACGATGCCGATAGCGAGCACCACGCCGACCGAAATCGGTACGAGCCAACGGTTAACGAATCCTGGTCCGTTCGGCGGTGTCTTGATGCTGAGCACCACGATGGTCGCGACGCCATAGACGAGGGCCACGATATTCACCGGTAGCCCCCAACGCTTGAGCTGGAACGATCCTGCGGGCTTCCAGCCCTTGGCACGTCCGTATAGAGACGCGACCACGACACTCTGGAATCCGATGTAGATCCCGACCACGGAGAACGTAATGATCCGAGCGACGGTCGCCGACGGGAGGAAGCAGATGATGGCCGGAATGATGGTGGCCACTGCGACCGCGCCGGGAGGCATGTGGAACCGGGGAGAGACCTTCGAGAGCGACCGGTGTCCGACGATCATGCCGTCACGGGCGTAGGAGAAGACCAGTCGCGTGGCCGCGGCCTGAATCGCCAGGGTGCACGAGATGAACGCCGTCAACACAAAGATGAGTGCGATCTTTGTCCCGAAGCCGCCGAGGCCCTGGACGAAGATTGTCCCGATCGGGTTAGCGTCCTTGCCGCTGATCACGTCCTTGAAGTTTGGCGTCGCCAAGATAAAGGAGAGCGTGACGAAAGCCGAGACGAGACCGCCCATCAACAAGGTCATACGCATAGCCCGAGGAACTTTGCGTGACGGGTCCTTTACTTCTTCTGCCACGTCGCCGCAGGCTTCGAACCCGTAGAAGATCCATACGCTGAAGAGCGCCGCCGCGAGGAAAGCGCCAGTGTAGTTACCGCTACCAGCGCCGAAGGTGTGGAACAGGACCCCGAGACTCTGATGGCGGTCGTGGATCAGGAACCATGCGCCAAAGACGACGGTACCGATGATCTCTGCGGCGAAACCGAGGTTCGCCACGAATGCGAGGCGCCGGATGCCGGCGAGGTTAACCACCGCACCGATGCAGATGATGACAATCGCGGAGATGATCGTCGAAGTACTCGTGTTGGCGTATCCGAAGAGCTGTGCGGCGTACGGGTTCGCGGAGAACGCGACCGACGCGACCGTGATCAGGAGTGCCCACGTATACATCCATCCAGCGAGCCACGCGTAGCGTTCTCCCACCAATCGTTTGGCCCATTGATAGATGCCACCGGCCAGTGGGTACTGTGACGCCACCTCACTGAAGGTCAACACCACAAAGAATTGTCCAACCATGACGATGGGCATTGACCAGAACATCACCGGCCCGCCCACTCCTAGCCCATACGCGAACAGTGCGTAGACGCCGACGAGTGGCGACAGGTACGTGAAGCCAATCGCGAAGTTCGACCAGAGCCCGAGGGCCCTCGTGAGTTGCTGTTTGTAGCCCAGCGACGCTAAATGCGCAACATCTCGCTGATGCTGGTCGTCGGTCGTGCTTTCTTTCATGCATCCCCCCTAGTCGTGTCGATCGCTCGCTTCCGGGATTTGTCCCGGTGACGCCGCGATGTTGCTAAAACATACAACATCAGTGGTTTCTGCGCAAGGAACTTGATGGCGGGGCACTCGTTGTGACCCAACGAGGTAGATTTCAGTTTTCATGAGGTGAAACGCACCGTGGAACCAAGTGGGGTGAGTAACGACTCTCGGTGAGGAAGCGTCGGTCTAACGTCGAATCATTGTTGATGTCAGGGGGGAACGATGGAACTCACTGGTCGAACGGCCGTCATCACGGGCGGAGCGAGCGGAATCGGACTGGCGACGGCGACGCGAATGGCCGCTGCCGGTGCGTCCCTCGTGCTCGGCGACGTCGAGGAGGTCGCGCTCGCAGCGGCGGTCGAGACGCTCTCGAACGCTGGGGCTCGGGTCGTCGGCGTCGCCTGTGACGTCGCGGTCGAGTCCGACGTCATCGCGCTTCGCGAATCGGCACTCGCGAACTTCGGCGCCGCCCACCTCATCTTCAACAACGCCGGGGTCGGCGCCGGTCCGGCCATCGGCACGCCCAAGGCCGTGTGGGATTGGGTCATGGGGGTGAACGTCGACGGGGTGATCAACGGCATCAACACCTTCGTGCCGCTCTTCCTCGAACAGGACGAGGGCCACGTCGTCTCCACCGCCTCGCTGGCGGG
>JAJZSX010000028.1 GCA_021849435.1 Actinomycetes bacterium
TGGCCGGAGCCTTCTTGGCCGGAGCCTTCTTCTTCGCGGCAGTTGCCACTTTCCCTCCTTGGGATTCAACGTTGATTCAGCGTGGAGTCGCGATCACCACCATAGTGATTCGCCTCTTGACACCCCACTGACAAACGTGAACTCGCTCGTGTATCGCCCAACGTCCTCGCTGTACGACGACCGACCGCAGTGCACGGCCCCTCGCGGCGAAGCGCTCTCCGAATGGACTGCTAGCAACACATCCGGTGAACGTGAACCTCCTCCGCAGAAGGACACCTAAAAGTTCACTCGGTCTACACACCAATGTCAAGCATTTCGACATTTTTTACGACGTTTGTTTTTCGTGATCGAAGATCGCGGCATCTATCTCGGGCGAGGTCGCAACGGCGATGTCTTCAGTGGGAGTGAACGTTCGACACTCGTACTCGGTCCAAGTCGAAGCGGCAAGACGTCATCACTCGTGATACCGAACCTGCTTTCGACGACGCGCAGCGCTCTCGTCACGTCGACCAAAGACGACGTCGTCAACATCATGGCGGGCGCGCGTGCTGACGGCGCCACACTGCTTTTCGATCCGTCCGGCACGATTCGCACGCCACCCGGCGTACATCGCGTCGGATATTCGCCTGTTCATCAGGCGCGTAGCTGGGATGGCGCAATCTTGGCGACACGAAGTCTCGTCGACATCGCCCGGCGCGGTCGCGGCGAACACGGTGACGACCACTGGACCGAGCGAGCAAGCGCACTACTCGCACCACTACTGCACGCCGCCGCACTGAACGGTGAGTCATTGGGACAACTTGCATCGCGCGTCGATCAACGTCGTGCGCTCGACGCGCACGACATGCTGCGCGAGCGCTACGGGGAAGGTCATCCCTCAGTCTCACTGCTCAGCGGAGTGCTCGCCACAGAAGAACGCGAACGATCAGGAATCTGGTCGACGACCTCGGGCCTGCTCGCCGGAGTACGTACTGATGCCGCTCGCGAGGCGGCGCGCGCGGCGCCACTCGACGTCAACGAATTCCTACGTGGGCCGCACCAACTTCACGTGGTGGCGCCCAGTCGCCACCAGGCGCTCAGCGTTCCGCTCGTAGTCGGTCTCGTCGAGCACGTGATCCACTCCACGTACGACCGTCACGGAGAGGGTGCGCGACTGCTGCTCGCTCTCGACGAAGTCGCCAACGTGGCCCCGCTGCCGCGACTCGCTGGTGTCGTCTCCGAGGGAGGCGGCCAGGGGGTGGTTACGATGGCCTGCCTTCAGGACCTCAGCCAAGCTCGCGCGCGCTGGGGCGGTGCCGCCGAAGGGTTCGTCTCCCTCTTCGCTACCACCGTCGTCCTGCCGGGAGTGGCGGACCGCGCCACCCTCGAACTCCTCCACCACCTGGCCGGACGTCACCTAACGCCTAGCGTGTCGCACCAAAGGCGCACCTGGGGCCGCCCTGGTGGCACCACTACCAGCTGGGTCGAGCGCGACCGGGCCAGCGTAGCGAACCTGGCTCGTGGGCGACCCGGCTACGCCCTCGGACTCGCGACAGACAAGACCATGAGTTGGATCGAACTAACCCCGGCCCACCGTGACGCGCGCTTCTCGCGCTACCTTGAGCGCGAGCCCGCGCGCGAGTCGCGCTCTCGCTCGCGGTGACGCGTCGACTCGCGCGCTCGATCGAGGACGTGGAGGCGCGAGATTGAGGGTACGAGGCCGCGAGCGCGGGTCACCGTGATCGACGCTTCATGCACACCGCGCTCATGGAAAAGTTCGGGCGCGAGTGTGTCGAGTCCGGCGTCGATTCGGGTGGCGCGTTCACCGAAAGTTGACGCGTGGGCCCACGCTTGCACGACCTGGCGACGCGTAACGCTGAGCGCTCCTTCAAAGGACGCGGCGAAGGCGTGCGCGTCAAATGTGCGAGCCGGCGCAGACGGTGCCGCCTCAAGGTGATAGCGTGCCAGGTCGTCGCGCCAGGTCGCGCGCGCCTCCTCGCGAGACCAGTAGATCTTTTCGCCGCGACCCTCGTAATGCCCTCCCCACAGCACCCGATAGCCCTCGTCGACGCCAACGACGTGCTCAACGCCCTGAAACGAGCGCCATGCCCGCCACGAGGTACGGGTATTCACCTCGTGGCGCAGCGTGGCGAGATAGAGCGCGTCCGCCGCGCTCGCGTGCACCGAGAGGCTGCGGCGATCTAGCACCACGTCCTCGCCAGCGGGCCGTGCGCCGACCAAGACGTGATCGTGCAAGTGAGGCTCACCGTGGCGATTGACCCCGTGCGTGAAGGCCACGACACTTTCCCAGCGGGCGGCGAGGTCGTAACGCTCCCCGGCCAGCTGGGAACGCACGGTCAGCCCACGCTCCTCCAAATATCCCAGTGCCTCTGCGACGGCGTGACGGTGTGCGGCGACCAGGGCCGCACCGGAGGGCTCGTCGATGGCGAGCAGGACCGAGACCGGGCGGGGCGCCGCGAGAACGATGTCGTAACCCACCACGCTCGCCTTCTCACTCGCCGCGAGGACGCCGCGCACGCACTCGGGATCGGTGGTGTCGCCCGCTCCGCGCAGCCACCAGCCCGGTCCATGTGGGCGCAGTCCGTCGAGCTCGCGCGCCGGATCATCAGTGAAGTATCGAACGTCGAGCGAACGACGCGGGAAGATTCGCAGCACGTGACCCCTTTGGGCCACAACGGTCGCTAGAGACGCTCAGCGATCCGCGCGGCCAGAGCGCGCCCCGCCTTGGCGTAGGCCGGCGTGGCCACCACGGCGCCCGGTCCGGCGCGTAGCAGGAGGTGATCGAGGAACGCCGAGTCGTTCGTGCGGAACGCAACCGCCATGCGGCCGTCGTCAAGGGCCCGCCACTGCGCGTTGGGCAGTGGCTCGAACAGCCATCGCAGTCCCGGCTCAATTACGACGACAACCTCGTCGCCGACCTCACCGACCTGGGTCAGCCAGTTGGCGACGGTGTCGTCGGGATGCGACGAGTCCGCGGGTGACTTCGCGAGGATCGCCTCGATTCGATCCACGCGAAACGTGCGCCAGCCCTCGCGCGCCGAGCAATAGGCGCGCACGTAGGCGTGGCCGTTGAGAATTCGCAAGTCTCGCGGCTCGATGACCCGGGTTTCGGCGCGCTCGGCCTCGCTGGGTGTGTAGTTGATCTTGATCTGCTCGTGATTCTCGATCGCCGACCGCAGGTCGTCGAGCAGGGACTCCGTCGCAGTCTCGACCTGAACGAAACCGTCGATGGCCGCCTCGATCTTGCGGATCGCCGAATCAATCGCCGGATCCTCGTAGACGCGAGCCGCCTCGCGCAAGGCGATGTTGAGCTCGAAGAGATCCCTCCAGAACAGCGGAGCAGGCTCGTGGCTCCCGTCGCGCCCAAAGGACT
Organism: Actinomycetes bacterium; assembly: GCA_021849435.1. Next base: position 3,374 of record JAJZSX010000028.1, read on the forward strand.
CCACCAGGTAGAGCGAGTCGTCGTTGGCCTCGTCGTCCCAGTCATCGCACTCTTTGACCACGTGCGCGGGGAATCCGTAAGCGCCGGCCATAGGCTCGAACGTGACCAGGCGGTCCATGATGCGACGAACCATCGAAGGCGCGAGCGAGAAGCGGTGCGCCAGGTCGCTGATGCGTAGGCCCCCATCGGCCAGGTAGACCGCATGTAGCAGCTGGAGCGTTTGGCCGAGCGAATCGTTGGTGGCGCTCGGGGCGAACGAGACGCCGCTGAGATCGGGCACTTCGCCGCGGTTGACCTTGCGCAACCAGTCGGCCAGCTCGCGACGCAACGACTTGGGCGAGCGCAAGCGGACCCGGTCGGCGGCGTCGAGCAGGAAGCGCATCGCGTCGCGCGGGCTCTCAAACGCGATGCTCACGTCAACGGTACCGTCGTGAGAAGGTTGACGAGACGCGTCGGCGAACTGGCGCTGCAAGAGTTCGGCGTAGTTCTCGCTGGTGTTCACGACCACGTTGATCGGTTCGAGGACCTTCGCGTACTCGGGCCGCCACGCCCGGGCGAGATCCCGCGCTTCGTCGTCGACCTCGAAGGTGGTCTCGAGAACGACCGGCATACTGGTCATCCGGGTAATCCGATAGCCCTTGACCTCCCCAGTGCCGTGGACGCGACCCACTAAGTAGGCAGCACCCTCAAAAACGCCGATTACCAGGGGTTCGACGACGCGGGACTTTTCACTCGCGCTGCGGTAATCGAAGCGCAGCACGCGGCGCAGATTGAGCGCGCGCAGCACCGGCGTGTAGTAGTTCGTGAATTCAAGACCGCCGTCACTCGCCGGGCCCTCGTTGAACAGGCTAAAGGCGCCCGCGGCGCCGAAACCGCAGAAGCGCAGCGCCAGGCTGACCACGCGTGCCTCGGCCTCGGTGAAGTCGATGCGCGGGGCGGTCGCGCTATCGGGATCGATCCAGTACCCCACACCGCCACCGTCCATGTCGACGGTGTCGATCTGGAATCCGAGTTCGCGGATCTTGGCCTTGTCGCGCTCGAACTTCTGGCGAACTGCACTGTCGTTGCCCTGGTACGCCGGCACCTTGCGCACGACCTTGTCCGACGCGTCGTCGACCATCAACTCGCGCACGATCGACTCTTGGGTGAGCGGGTTCTGACGAGTCGCGCTCTGCAAGAGCAGCACCAAAGCGACTAGCCGTTCGCGGCTCTCCTCTGCGGCACGCGATGTCGCCACTATCGGGTCACCTCCGTGGCCCCGATCACGATCCCGCCTCGGCGTCGCCAGCATCGTCGCGACGCCACGAGCCGGATCGACCACCGGACTTCTCCCAGAGCGCGATGTTCTCGATCGTCATCGTCCGGTCTGACGACTTGCACATGTCGTAGATCGTGAGGGCCGCGACACTGACCGCCGCCAGCGCCTCCATCTCCACGCCGGTGCGGTCCACCGTGTCAACGCTGGCCTCGATCTCGATGTAGGCGTCGGCGATCAGGAAGTTCACGTAGACGTTACCCACCATCACGGCGTGGGCCATCGGCAAGAGCATGGAGGCCTGCTTAGCCGCCTGTACGCCGGCCACCCGCGCGGTTGCCAGGACGTCGCCCTTATTAATGGTGTTGGCCGCCACCGCCGCGGTCGTCGCCGCCATCATGTAGACGCGCCCGCGCGCCAGGGCGCGTCGCGCGCTGACCTCCGAGGAGCCCAGGTCCCGGGGGAAGGCGCCCTCGCGGGGCGAACGATGCAGCTGGTGGAAATCGTCCACCGGGCCATGCTACAGAACGCGCTCGCGTGGCTTTCCTGACCGGGCCCGCGCACCGGGACGGTACACTTCGCTCGTAGCAACCTCGTTTGGGAGAAGTGATGCCAACCTACGAATACGAGTGCCAGGCCTGCCACCAGCGCGTCGAAGCCGTCCAACGGTTCTCGGACGCCGCCCTGACGACCTGCGAGGCCTGCGGGGGCCAACTGAAGAAGGTCTTCTCCGCGGTCGGCATCGTCTTTAAGGGCAGCGGGTTCTACAAGAACGACAGCCGCGCCACCTCGACGAGCGCGACGCCTGCGGCCTCGCCGGCGGCGCCCGCCGCGCCGGCCAGCTCTGACTAGGAGCCAGAAATCGCGAGGTCGGCAATCGCCAGGGTCTGACCGGCGGCCACCCCCGGCAGCCACGTCGTGTCTGCGCCGACGTAAGCCACGTCGAGGAGCATGCGCTGCAACGTGGAGGCCACCGTCACCTCACGAACGGGCTCGCCCAGTTGCCCGTCTCGAATCATGAGGCCAGTTACGCCGACGGAGAAGTCACCGGAGATCGGATTGACCCCCGAGTGCACCCCGGTCAGGGAGTCCACGTAGAGACCTTGGCCCACCGATGCGAGGATCTCCTCCTGGCTGTGCAAACCCGCCAACATCGCCAGGGCGCGCGGCCCCGCCGACGGCGTACCCGCAATTCCCGCGCGCACCGCACTGCCCGTCGAGGTCGTGCCCGCGCGGCGCGCCGCGACAGTGTCGTAGACGAACGCGCGCAGCTCGCCGTGTTCGATCAGCACGTTGCGCCGGCAAGCGAGGCCCTCGCCGTCAAAGTTGCTCGCCGCGAAGTGGCGCGCGTCGGTCGGATCATCGACCACGGTGACGGCGCTCGAGGCGACCACCTCGCCGAGGCGCCCGGCGAAGAATGAGCGACCCCGCACGACGGCCTCGCCACTCAGAGCGCCGCCGATGATAGCCAGCACAGTTGCGGCGGTGCGCGGATCGAAGACGACTACGGTGCGCCGGGTGCTCGGCCGCGTGGCCCCGAGCATGCGAGTCGAACGAATGATCGCGTCGGTGGCCGCTGCGTCAAGATCCAGATCCAGCGTGCGTCGGGCGGCGGAAAGCCCGTAGCCCGTCTGATCGCTCGTACCGTCGCTCGCGATCGCCTCGACCGAGAGGTAGGCGCCCGAGCGCGCGTAGTTGGCCTCAACGCCGACTGTCGAGGCTAGGGCGCCCTCGCTCACGAAGTCGCTGTAGGCGGCGCTCTCGACCTGACGGATGCGCGGATCGCCCGCGCGCACGCGTCGCTCGAGTTCGACGGCCAAAGCGATCTTGTCGTTGAGGGGTGTGGCGAGCACCGACTCGTCGCGCAGGCTCATTCCGGCCGGCGCGACTCCGTCGGGGCGCGCGAAGGCGAGGAACTCATCCTCGGTCGCAAAGCGCGCATTGTCGCGGGCCTGATCGAGGGCGTCAGCGACAGCCCCCTCGTCGAGCGAACCCGCCCATGCCATGCCCACGCGAGCGCCGCCGGCGCCATCGACCAGGATACGGATCCCTACGCCGGCCGACGCGGCTGTCGTCAGCTTCTCGACACTACCCTCGTAGACCTCCACGTCGGTATCGACGCCTCGCGAGACGTAGACCTCGATCTGCTCGTCGCCCCGGGCGCTCTCGAGCAGGCGGCGAGCCCGTTGCATCAACTCGCTCACGCCGCCGTCCCCCCGATGGTGACGCTGCTGAGACGCATTGTGGCCTGCCCCGTTCCCACCGGAACCGACTGGCCGTTCTTGCCGCAGGTCCCTGGGGTCATCGAGAAGTCCGCGGCGACCGCGTCGACGCGCGCGAGCGTCTCGGGACCGTTTCCGATTAGATTGCAGTCACGTAGCGGTGCGGTGATCACCCCGTTCTCGATGAGATAGGCCTCGGTCATGCCAAAGACGAAGTCACCCGTCGCGGTGTTGACCTGGCCACCGCCGAGCTGAGCGACGTAGACACCGTAGGGGGTCTGGGCGACGATCTCGTCGGCGTCGTCCGTCCCGGGCATCAGGTAAGTGTTGGTCATGCGCACCATCGGCAGGTGCTGGTAGCTCTGACGCCGCCCATTACCCGAGGACGCCCGGCCCTCACGACGAGCCCGCAGCAGATCCCACATGTAGTCGGTGAGCACTCCGTTTTCGATCAGGACGTTGCGAGTTCCTGCGTAGCCCTCGTCGTCGATCGCGAGGTAGCCCCACTCGCCCTCGACGGTGCCGTCATCGACCAGCGTGACGAGCGGGCTCGCAACCTGCTCGCCCACGCGTCCCGCGTAGACAGACGCCCGCTTGAGAATCGCGTCGGCCTCGAGTCCGTGGCCGCAGGCCTCGTGAAAGAGGATCCCCCCAGAACCACCCGCGAGGACGACGGGCAGATCCCCTGAGGGCGCCGGACGAGCCCGAAGCTTCGTCAGCGCCTGGCGTGCGGCCTGACGCGCGGCGTCGGCAACGACGTCGTCGGTCAGGGCCTCGTAGCCCCGGGTCGTGGCGAATGGCTTGTAGCCGGTCTGCATCCCGGTGTCGCCCTGGGCGACGCACGAGACCATGAAGCGCGTGCGCACCTGGTGGTCGGAGGCGAAGACGCCGTCGGAGTTGGCCACGAGGAAGCGACGCGACGAGTCACCCAGACCCACCTGAACCTGGGTGATCTGAGCGCCTTCGCTGCGCGCCACATCGTTCGCCGCACGCAGCCACGCGACCTTGGCGGCCTTGTCGACGTCGCTGGGCAGAACCTGGGCCAAACGAGCGTGATCGGCCCGGGTGTCCAGCGCCACGTGGCGCGCACCACCCCCGCCGCGCTGAGCGATCGTTGCGGCGGCCGTGACTGCCGCCATCAGACCCGTCTCGGACAGATCGGCGGTGTGGGCGAATCCGGTGGTCTCGCCCACCACCACGCGGATGCCCGCGCCCCGGTCGCGGCCGTTGCTTAGCTCCTCGATGCGCCCCTGGTCCAGGGAGGCTGACGAGGTCTCCCGATCCTCGACGAAGACTTCGGCGAAGTCGCCGAATCCCCGCGCCGCGCCCAGTACGCGCTCGATCACGTCGGTCTCAACTAGGGGGTTCGCCATGGACGAGAGCGTACCGGGCCTTTCGTCCCGGCCATCGTTCTCTACATACCCACCGGTAGGATCAAGGGGTGCTTCTGGAGTCGATTGACACGCCCGCCGACCTCAAGGGCCTGTCCTTTCGCCAGCTCAACACCCTAAGCCGCGAGATCCGCGACTTCATCATCGAGAGCGTCACCAAGACCGGAGGGCACCTGGGTTCGAATCTTGGCGTGGTTGAGTTGACCATCGCACTGCACCGCGTCTTCGACTCCCCTCGCGACGTCTTGCTCTTTGACACCGGTCATCAGGCCTACGTCCACAAGCTGCTGACCGGACGACGCTACGGGTTCAAGAACTTGCGCCGCCGCGGCGGGCTCAGCGGATACCCCAACCGTTCCGAGAGCGAGCACGACTGGATCGAGTCGTCGCACGCCTCAACCGCTCTCTCCTACGCCCACGGCATCTCTGTGGCCCTCGAACATCGTCGCGAGTTGATCGGACGCGGGGGCACCCGCCACGTGGTCGCGGTCGTGGGCGACGGCTCGCTAACCGGCGGCATGGCTTACGAGGCTCTCAACAACCTCGGACACTCGAACCAACGCGTCGTGATTGTCTTGAACGACAACGGACGAAGCTACGCTCCCACCATCTCCAAGCTCTCCGAGAGCTTGACCGCCCTGCGGCTCAACAAGACCTACGTGTCACTGCGCGATCGCATACGACGCCTCGTCCCTCACCTGCCGCGCGTGGGCAAGGCCGCCTACATGGGCGTAGACGTGATGACCTCGGTGGTGCGCGAGATGGTGACCCCCCACACCTTCTTCGAGAACCTCGGGGTGCGCTACGTGGGACCCATCGACGGCCACAACATCGAGGCCCTGGAGACGGCGCTGACCAGTGCAGCGCGCTGGGACGGGCCGATCCTGGTGCACGTCCTGACCGAGAAGGGACGTGGCTACGAGCCCGCGACCAGCGACGACCTGCGCATGCATGACTACAAGCTGCCGCCCAAGCTCAACGATGAGGAAGTGCCGCCCAAGTCCTTCACCGAGGCCTTCGGCGAAGCTTTGGTGGCGCTGGCCGACCTCGACGAGCGAGTCGTGGCAATCACGGCGGCGATGGCCGGACCCACCGGCCTGCTGCGCTTCCAAGAGCTCTTCCCCCAGCGGTTCTTCGACGTGGGCATCGCCGAACAGCACGCGGTCACCGCCGCGGCGGGCATGGCAATGGGCGGGCTTCGCCCGGTGGTAGCGGTCTACTCGACCTTCTTCTCGCGCGCCTTCGACCAGGCTCACCTGGACGTGGGCCTGTTGAACTTGCCGGTCGTCTTCGTCTTCGACCGCGCCGGGATCACCGGCGATGACGGCCCGAGCCACCACGGACTCTTGGACATCGCCCTGTGCCTCGCGATCCCCAACATGACCATCTTCGCGCCCTCGTGCGCCGAGGAGATCCCCGGGATGCTCGCCACGGCGCTGTCACTGTCCACGCCGAGCGCATTGCGCTTTCCCAAGACGCTGCCCCAGCCCCTCGACGCAAAAGTGGGCTCGGGGCTCGAGGCACGCGAGATCGCACGCGGTGACGGCTCGCTGTGCGTGCTCGCGGTGGGCAAGATGACCGCATCGGCCTACCGGGCGCTCTCGCTGATGGGTGTGGACGCGTCACACGTCACGCTCTACGACGTACGCGTGCTGCCTCCGGACCCGTCGATGATCGACGACGCGTTGAACCACGCGCGGATCGTCACTGTCGAGGACGGCACCCGTCACGGCGGAGCCGGCACACTGATGGTGGCCGCGGTGCGCAACCGCGCCCAGGAGCGGGGCCTTCCCTTCCCTCCGACGCGCATCCTCGGCGTGCCGCGCGCCTACCTCGAGCACCACCGGCCCGACCAGCTGCTGGCCGAGTTGGGCCTCGACCCCGCCGGATTGGCGAGTGCCTTCGCGCGGATGCTGTCCGACCAACCAGAATTCCCCCACCCGCTGCCCGAGGCTCCTCACTCGCGCTATCTCTAGGTCGGCACCGGTACGCTGACGCCATGGACTTCCCCGTGACCAAGTCAAACGACGAGTGGCGCAGCCAGTTGCCCCTCGAACGCTTCCAGGTGCTGCGAGAGGCGGCGACCGAAGCCCCCTTCACCGGATCCTTGCTCGACGTCACCGACGAGGGCGTCTACTCGTGCGGCGGCTGCGGACAGGTCCTGTTCACCTCGAACCAGAAGTTCGACTCGCACTGCGGCTGGCCCAGCTTTGACGCGTGCGAGCCGGACACCATCGTCGAGCGGCCCGATCACTCGCTGGGGCGCACCCGCACCGAGATCCTCTGCTCGCGCTGCGGCGGTCACCTCGGGCACGTCTTCGAGGACGGGCCCACGACCACGGGTCTGCGCTACTGCGTCAACTCCCTGGCGATCGACTTCGCCGGCGAGAGCTAGACGTCGAGGAAGCGGCGGATCGCGATCGCCGATCCGACCGATCCGATCACGACGCCCACGATCAAGACCACGATGTTGGTTCCCCACAGGGCGGCCGCGTCAAGGGCGAACTCGTTGTGCAGCGGATACCACATGTGCAGCGCCGACACCGCGAGCATCGCCACCCCCGAGCCGAGCAGGCCCTGGATGAAGCCCTCGGTGATGTAGGGGACGCGAATGAACCAGTTGGTCGCGCCCACCAGCTTCATCACCGAGACCTCGCGGCGGCGCGCGAAAATCGCCATGCGGATGGTGTTGAGGATCAACACGGTCGCCGACAGCAACAAGACGCCGGCCAGGGCCAGAAAGACGACCTGGAGGATGCGGATCGCGTGATTCATCTCGCGGATCTGCTGCTCGGGCGCAGTGACCTTGTAGACGCCGGGCTGATTCGAGAAGGTGCTCTCGATGGCGAAGGCGTCCGACGGCACGACCGGCACGCAGCGATACGACGAGGGCATCGCCTTGACGCTGAGGACGTCCCACTCGGACTTGGGCAACAGCTGCTTGGCCTCGGCGTAGTCCTGGGCCTGGCTGAAATAGGTGCAGTCCTTGACGATCGGCGAGTTGGCCAGCTGGCTCTGAACGCTCGAGAGCTCGCCCGCGGTCGCGGTGGGCTGCATCCAGACTGTCACGCGGGTCCCCTGCTGCCACTGGGCCGAGGCCTGGGCCGCGCTCTGCTTCAGCAACAGCGCCGCTCCCACCAGCGAGAGCGAGACCGCGACCGTCAAGACCGCCGCGATCGTCATCATGCGATTGCGCCAGAGGTTCGACAGCGTCTCTTTGACGGCGTAGCGAAGATAGACGCGCACTAGATGACCACCGTGGACTCGTCGATGCCGTAGACACCGCGCACCTGGTCGCGGACCATCTCACCGCGGTCGAGCTCGATGACGCGCCGGCGCATGCGGTCCACCAACGCCTTGTCGTGGGTCGCCATCACGACCGTGGTGCCCGTGCGGTTGATGCGCTCGAGCAGTGCCATGATCGACTCGGAGTTCGTCGGGTCCAGGTTGCCCGTGGGCTCGTCGGCGAGCAGGATCAGGGGGCGGTTGACGAAGGCGCGCGCCACGGCGACGCGCTGCTGCTCGCCGCCGGAGAGTTCGTTGGGGAGGTTCTTGGACTTCTCGGTCAGGCCGACCAACTCGAGGATCTGGGGGACCTGGGACTCGACGGTCGAGCGCGGGCGCCCGATCACCTCGAGGGCGAAGGCGACGTTCTCGAAGACCGTCTTGTTGGGCAGAAGGCGAAAGTCCTGAAAGACGCAGCCGATGTTGCGCCGCAGATAGGGCACGCGCCACTTGGAGAGCTTGCCGATGTCGCGGCCGGCTTCGAGGATGCGTCCCGAGTCAGGCAGCTCCTCGCGCAGCAAGAGTCGCAGGAAGGTCGTCTTGCCCGAACCCGAGGCGCCGACCAGAAAGACGAACTCGCCCTTCTCGATGTCAAGGTTGATGTCCTTGAGTGCCGGGGTGCCGTTCTTGTACGTCTTGGAGACGTGCTCAAATCGAATCACGAGGGTACCCCCTGGGCAGGACGTCGAAGGGCGCGCACCGCGCCGAGATCACTAATGACGCCATTCTAGTTTCGCCCCCGAGCACGTCCGTGCCACCGGCACCTTGTGAGGATGCGAATTCGAGATTCTCAGGATCGCGCGCCCTCGCGGAAGCGCTGGCGGCGCAGCTCGGCCTCCATGAACCCGTCGAGGTCCCCGTCGAGCACGGCGTCGACATTGCCGGTCTCGTGGTCGGTGCGATGGTCCTTGACCAACTGATACGGCGCTTGGACGTAGCTGCGGATCTGCGAGCCCCACGCGTTGTCGCCACGCTCGCCCGAGAGGGCGTCCATCTCGGCCTGACGCTCGGCGCGGGCGCGCTCGGCCAGCTTGGCCTCGAGGATCTGGAGGGCGCGCGCGCGGTTCTGGTGCTGGCTGCGCTCGTTCTGACAGCTCACCACGATGCCCGTTGGCAGATGGGTGATGCGAATCGCCGAGTCGGTCTTGTTGACGTGCTGGCCGCCCGCGCCCGAAGAGCGGTAGGTGTCCACGCGCAGGTCCTTCTCGTCGATCTCGACCTCGGCGGCGTTGTCGGCGAGCAGCGGCGTGACATCGAGGCTCGCGAAGCTGGTCTGACGGCGGGCCTGGGAGTCGAAGGGGCTGATGCGCACCAGCCGGTGCACGCCGCGCTCGGCCGAGAGCCAGCCGTAGGCGAAGCGACCCTTGAC
>JAJZSX010000029.1 GCA_021849435.1 Actinomycetes bacterium
CAGCACGAGGTTCGAGCCGAGGAAGTACGAGATCGAGGTCAGGTTCGTCGACCCGGTCGCGCCGTAGATCAGGGCCGCGCCGTAGATGAAGATCGCCGAGGCGAAGCTGCCGAGCAGGAAGTACTTCAGGGCCGCCTCGGCCGAGCGCAGCCGGTGCCGGTCAAAGGCCACCAGGACGTACAGCCCGATCGAGAGGATCTCGAGGCCGAGGAAGATCACGACCAGGTCGTTGGCCTGGGTCATCAGCACCGCGCCCGCGGCCGTCGCGAGGGCGAGCACGTGGAACTCCGCGCCGGTGACGCCCTGGCGCTTGGCCCAGTCGTGGGCGACCAGGGCCGCCATGGCGAGGCTGATCGCGATCACGGCGGTCGCGACGACCGAGAACCCGTCGAGCACGATCGCGTTCGCGATGGTCGTGGAGGCGCCGTGGGCGTCGAGGTAGCGCCACTGCCAGAAGGTCACCACGAAGGCGGCGAGCGAGGCGAGCACCGTGACGCCGGTGGCGACGCGCGAGCCCAGCCGGCCGCGCACGAGCGACGTCGCGATGAGCAGTGCGAGTGACGCACCGAAGAGGATCAGCACCGGCACCAGGGCCAGGTAGTGGATCGAGGGAATGGTCAGAGTCACTTGGATACCCCCGCCGGCGCGACGTGCTCGATGAGTTGCTGGACCGACGGCGTGATGCGGTCAAGGACGGGCTTGGGGAAGACCCCGAGCACAACCACCAGCACCACGACCGGCGCGATCACCCAGCGCTCGGGGTGCGAGGCGTCGCTGATCTCGGCATTGGCGCCGGTCGCCACGCCGTGGAAGACACGTTGGTAGCCCCAGAGCAGGTAGAGGGCGGCGAGCACGACCCCGAGGGTCGCCACGACGGCCCACCAGGCGTGGGTCGCGAAGGCGCCGATGAGGATCAGGTACTCACTGATGAAGCCCGACAGGCCCGGCAAGCCGATCGAGGCGAGCATCACCACGGTGAAGAGCGCGGCGAGGATCGGCGCCGGGCCCTGCAGGCCGCGCAGGTCCGCGATCGTCGCGCTGGCGCGGCGGCGCTCGATGAAGCCGATGAGCAAGAAGAAGCCGGCGGTGATGACGCCGTGGTTGAACATCAAGAGCACCGCGCCCACCATGGCGATCTTCGAGCCGGTGATCACGCCGAGGGTGACGAAGCCCATCTGGGCGAGCGAGGAGTACGCCACGAGCCGCTTCAGGTCCGGGGTGACCGCGGCGAGGGCCGACCCGTAGAGGATGCCGATCACCGCGAGGGTGAGCAGCACCGGGCGCATCGAGGCGAGCGCGAGGGGAAAGAGGCCGACCGCGAAGCGCAGCAGTCCGTACGAGCCGAGCTTGGCGAGCAGGCCCGACAGCTCCATCGACCCCGCGGTGGGTGCCTCGGCGTACGCGAGGGGCGACCACGTGTGCAGCGGCCAGATCGGGGACTTGACCGCGAAGGCGATGGCGAAGGCGCAGAAGAGCCAGACCGCGGTGCCGTGGCTCATCGACGTCGCAGCGAGCGCGCCGTAGGCGAAGGTCAGCGCGCCGCCGGTCTGGTGCTGGTGCATGAACCCGAGGTACAGCAGCCCCGTGAAGAGGAAGGCCGAGCCGGCGAAGGTGTAGACGAAGAACTTGAGCGCGGCCTTGGCGCGCTCGCGACCGCCCCACTGGGCGACGATGAAGTAGCTCGGCACCAGGGTCAGCTCGAAGAACACGAAGAACTCGAGCAGGTCGTGGGCGACGAAGCTGCCGACCGTAAAGGACGTCAGCAGCAGCAGCCAGCTCACGAAGGCCGGCTCGTGTCGCTTGTCGCGAGCGCCGAAGATCGCCAGCACCAGGATCAGCGCCGCGAGCACCACGAGGAAGAGCGAGATGCCGTCGAGCGCGACGTCGTAGGCGAGCCCGAAGGGCGCCGCCAGCACCCAGCGGCCCACGAAGTCAAAGGTCTGGGCCCCGGCGACGTGGTTGTTGTAGAGCACCGCCACGACCAGGGTGAGCACCAGCTCGATCACCGAGGTCACGGCCGCGACCACGAAGGAGGCGCCGTCGCGACGGCGCACGAGCATGGCGAGCCCCGCGCCGACGAGCGGCAGCAGGATGAGCACGGTTAACCAAAGAGACGAATGCATGCTTACCCGACCCTCGCGAGGAGATAGACGACGATGACGCTCAGGCCAAGGACCATCGCGAGCGCGTAGTGGCGAACGAAACCGGACTGGACCTTGCGCAGGCCCTCGGCGCTGCGGCGCACGCCGACCGCGACGCCGGTCACCGCGCCGTCGATCAGGCGCGGCTCGACCACGGCGTCGCCGAACTGCGCGGCCCCGGTGAGCGGACGGCCGATGGTCGCGTCATAGAAGTCGTCCCAGCGCCAGACCCGCTCGAGGAACTCCCGCTCGAAGCGCGGCGAGGACGAGCGATCGCGCCAGATCGAGAAGGCGGCGATGAGTCCGAGGATCGCGGCCACGATGTCCACCCCGGCGAGGGTGAACTGCGCCGCGGTCGAGGAGTGGCCGAGCGCGGGGATGAAGCCGAAGGTCGGGTCGAGGAAGCCCGCGAGCGAGTTGTGGTGGATCCACGGTAGGTCGATGACCCCGCCCAAGGTCGAAAGTACCGCGAGCACGACGAGCGGCAGGGTCATCACCCAGGGCGACTCGTGCGGGTCGTGGCCGTGGGTCACCTCGCGGAACCGCTCGGTGCCGCGGAAGGTCAGGACGAAGAGCCGGCTCATGTAGTAGGCGGTGAGGATCGCCGTGAGCACGCCGAGCAGCCAGAGCACCCGCGAGTAGGAGTACACGTTGGTCAAGATGTCGCCCTTGGACCAGAACCCCGCGAAGGGCGGGATGCCCGAGATCGCCAGCCAGCCGATGAGAAAGGTGGGGAACGTGAGGGGCAGGAACTTGGCCAGCGCGCCCATCTTGCGCAAGTCCTGCTCGCCGTTGAGCGAGTGGATGACCGAGCCCGAGCCGAGGAAGAGCAGGGCCTTGAAGAAGGCGTGGCTGATCATGAGGAAGATCGCCGCGGAGTAGGCGCCCGCTCCCACCGCGAGCACCATGTAGCCGATCTGAGAGACCGTCGAGAAGGCGAGGACTTTCTTGATGTCCTTCTGGGAGGTGGCGATCGTCGCCGCGACGAAGGCGGTCAGCCCGCCGATCACCGCGATCGTGGCGCGGCCCGAGCTCGAGAGCGCGAGCACCGGCGACATGCGCACGAGCAGGTACACACCCGCCGTGACCATGGTCGCGGCGTGGATCAGCGCCGACACCGGCGTCGGGCCTTCCATGGCGTCGGGCAGCCAGTTGAAGAGCGGGATCTGAGCACTCTTGCCGGTCGCCGCGAGCAGCAGCGCGAGCACCGTGAGCGTCGCCACGGTCGGCGAGAGCGTGCCCGCGCTTCCAAAGACGTGCAGGTAGGTCAGCGTGTGCAGGTGGCTGAAGAGCAGGAACATCGCCACGAGCATCCCCACGTCGCCCACGCGGTTGTAGATGAAGGCCTTCTTGCCCGCCGAGGCGGCGCTCTCGCGGTCGAAGTAGTAGCTGATCAGCCAGTACGAGCACACCCCCACGCCCTCCCAGCCGACGAAGGTCAGCACCAGGTTGTTGGCGAGCACCAGGGTCAGCATCGAGAACACGAAGAGGTTCAGGTACAAGAAGAACTTGCGGAAGTCCCGCTCGCCGTGCATGTAGCCAATCGAGTAGAGGTGGATCAGGGTCGAGATGCCGGTGACGAACAGCGCCATGGTGACCGAGAGCGGGTCGACGAGCAGCGCCGCGGGCACGTGCAGGGTCCCCGCGTCGATCCAGGTGAACAGGTTGACGGTGACCTCGCGCTTGGTCTCGTGCAGCAGGCTGACGAAGCTCCAGACGCTGAAGACGAAGCTGAGCCCGACCGCCGAGGTGCCGATCGCGCCGACGGCCTTCTCCGACAGGGCCCGTCCAAAGAGCAGCACCACGAGAAAGCCCGCGAGGGGCGCCAGCAGAATCAGTGTGGCGACGTGTGCCATCTCAACCCTTCATCTCGGAGAGTTCGTCGACCGACGTCGAGGACCGTCGACGGAAGACCGACACCACGATGCCCAGGCCGACGGTCACCTCGGCCGCGGCAACCACCATGACGAAGAAGACCGCCGCCTGGCCGCCGATGTCACTGAGCGTGCGCGAGAACGTGACGAACGTGAGGTTCACCGCGTTCAGCATGAGCTCGAGGCACATGAACATGATCAGGGCGCTGCGCCGGGTCATGACGCCGAAGGCACCGATCCCAAAGAGCAGGGCCGCGAGGACGAGGTACCACGCCGCGGGGACGTTCATGACTGGCTCCCTTCCGCGTCGGCGGCGCGCTCGCGCCGCGCGAGCAGCACCGCGCCGACCACCGCGACAATGAGCAGCGCCGCGGTCGCCTCGAAGGCGAACAGGTAGGTGGTGAAGACGGCCGTGCCGATCTGGGTGACGTTCTTCGAGCCGGTCTGCAGCGCCTGGCCCGAGGACGAGACCGCGATCGCGCCGGTCACCCAGTGCGAGCGCGCGAACAGCGCGATCAGGCCCGCGACGGTGATCAGGACGCCGACGCCCGCGAAGACGCGCTGACCGACGAGCGGCTCGACGCGCACCGTCTCACGACGATCGACGCCGAGGAACATGATCACGAAGAGGAAGAGCACCACGATCGCCCCGGCGTAGACGATGATCTGCACCGCGGCGAGGAAGTCGGCCGACTGGGCGACGAAGGCCACGGCCACGCCGAAGAGCGCGAGGATGAGGCTGAGGGCCGAGTGGACGGGGTTACGCATCGCGAGCACCCCCACCGCCCCCACGAGGATCAGCAGCGCCGACGTCAGGAACACCAGCACGTCGGGGATGGCGTAGGCGGTGGCGATCACTTCGATCCCTCCTTGCGCCGGGCCGTCTTGGCGCGCGTCGCGTTGATGCGTGCCTTGAGCCCGCGCAGGTTGCTCGGCACGTCCTCGGGCTGCAGGTGACGGAAGAAGGCCGTGCGCAGCTGCTTGGAGCCGGTCGCCTCGTCGTCGCGGTTCTCGGACTGGCCGGCCTCGGCCGCGCGCACGCCCGCGCCCAGGTCGCCCGTCCACTGGACGACGCCCTCGAAGTCCGCGGCGCCCGCGGGTGAGGTCGCGCGCATCCAGCCACCGGTCATGGCCGCCTCGCCCTCGCGCCAGTCCTCCCACGGCAGGCGCTGGGGGAAGCCCTGGTCGTCCACGAGCAGCTCGGCCTTGGTGTAGATCGCGTCGGCGCGGTTCGTGAAGGAGAACTCGAAGAGCTTGGACTCGGTGATCGCCTGGGTCGGGCACGCCTCGACGCACAGGTCGCAGTGGATGCAACGCAGGTAGTTGATCTCGTAGACGTAGCCGTAGCGCTCACCGGGGCTGACCGGGTGGTCCGGCGGGTTGTCCAGTCCGCGCACGTAGATGCAGTCCACCGGGCACACCCCGGCGCACAGCTCACAGCCGATGCACTTCTCCATCCCGTCCTCGTAGCGATTCAGGACGTGACGGCCGTGCTGGCGGGGCTGCTTGGGTCGCTTGGCCTGGGGGTAGCTGGTCGTCACGCGCACGCGACCCAGGTGGCGCAAGGTCAGCTTGAAGCCGCCGAAGAAATCGAGGGGGCTGGCCATCAGTCCTTCTCCCTATCTGTCCAGGCACGGAGCACGCGTCCGGGCAGCGGCCGCTCGCCCACCGGCGGCAGGATCGAGTCCACGCTCTCCTCGCGACCCTGGCCGAGCGCGAAGGCGCGCGTCAGGATCGTCCAGGCGAGGATGACGAGGGCCGCCATCAAGAAGCCCCACGACGGGCGGATGAGGAAGCCCGCGACGATGAGCATCCACCCGAGGCTGAGCGGGATCAGCCGCTTCCAGCCGAGGTTCATCAGCTGGTCGTAGCGAAGTCGTGGCAGCGCGGCGCGGAACCACACGTAGCCAAAGGCGAAGCCGACGGTCTTGACGAGGAACCACAGGATCGGGAACACCCAGCGCACGTGGGGGATGTTCGGCACCCAGCCGGCCGGGCCGCCGAGGAACAGCGTCACGATGATCGCCGACATCGTGATCGTGTTCATGAACTCGGCGAGGAAGAACAGCGCGAAGCGCAGCGAGGAGTACTCGGTGTGAAAGCCCCCGACGAGCTCGCTCTCGGCCTCGACGACGTCAAAGGGCGGTCGGTTGAGCTCGGCGGTGATGGCGATGAGAAAGACGACGAAGGGAACGACGCCCAGGCGGATCAGGTTCCAGTGCCAGACCCCGTGAGCCTGGGCGGCGACGATGTCGTGGGTCGACAGCGAGCCCGTCGCGAGCACGACGGTCACGATGGTCATGCCGAGCGCGGCTTCGTAGCTGATCATCTGGGCGCTCGCGCGCACCGCGGACATGAGCGGGTACTTCGAGCCCGAGGACCAGCCCGCGAGGATCACGCCGTACACCGAGATCCCCGACATCGCGAGCATGAGCAGGATCCCGATCGGTGGGTTCGCGACCTGGAGCAGCACCGGGTGTCCGGCGATGGTGACCGTGCCGCCGATGGGCACGATCGAGAAGGTGATCAGCGCCGGCACCAGCACGAGGTAGGGCGCGAGCTTGAAGGCGAACCGGTCGGCCTCCGCCGGCAGCAGGTCCTCTTTGAAGAAGAGCTTGACGCCGTCGGCGAGGGTCTGGAGTAGGCCGAATGGCCCCCACCGCTGGGGCCCGATGCGGCTCTGCATGTCCGAGATCGCCTTGCGCTCGAACCAGATCATCAGCGTGACCGAGCCCATGAGCGCGGCGAAGCCGACGAGGACCTTGATGATCACGATCAGCAGCACCGCCCAGGTCACGCCGTGGGCGAAGAGCGGGTCCACCGTTGCCAGCCAGGAGGTCATCGCGTCTCCAGTCGAATCTGGGTTATCACCGCGTCACGGTCGAAGAGCGACGCGAGCACGTCGGTGCCGTCGGCCGCGCGCGTGCCCACCGCCACGCTGGCCACGCCCCGGGCGACCTGGTCGTCCAGGGCGACCGGCAGGGCCACCGCCCCGCGCTCGGTGCGCACGGTCACCACGTCCCCGGGCACGGCGCCGAGCCGGTCCAGGTCGAAGTGGTTGAGCGCGACGGTGGTCGTGGCGACGAGGTTGTCCAGGGCCGTGGAGCCGCGCACCGCGATGCCCCGGTCGTAGAGGCGCCGGCCGGCGAAGACCCGCAGCGCGTAGGCGTCGGTCGGTGGCACGGCCACGGGCGCGGCCGTCACGTCGGCGAGGGTCGCCGCGACGCTCGAGCCGCGGCCCGTCGCGTCAAGGGTGACGGTGTCGCCACCGTGTGAGGCGAGACCGACGGTGTCGGTCGAGCGCAGGCCGGGGAAGGCCATCGGGTCAAGCGCTCGGCGCTCGTAGTGCGCGGCGCGCCCGACGACCACGCCGTCGCTCGTCGCGTCGTTGAGCACCGACAGCGCCGGGTAGCCCGTCGTCTCCTCGATGGCCTTGGCCGTGAGCTCGATCGATTCGAGCCCGAGGCGCTGGCCGAACTCTTCGGCGAGTTCGGCGACGATGGTCACGTCCGACCACGCCGAGCCCGGAGCGCCGACCTTGGCGGTGACGGCGCTGACGCGACCCTCGAGGTTCGTCACGGTGCCGCTGCGCTCGTGCTGGACCGTGGCGGGCAGCACGACGTCGGCGTAGGCGAGCGTCGCACCGCCGTGGCCGGTGACCGCGACGACCGAGGCGCGCTCGAGCGCGGCGGTGGCGTGCTTTGGGTCGGCGACGTTGCCGAGCAGGCAACCACCGAGCAACAGGAGGGCCCGCTGGTCGCCGGCGATCATCGCGTCGAGCTGGGCGAGCGCGTCGCGACCACTCGCGCTCGCGTCAAAGCCCCGCCCGGGCCGCAGCCGCGGGGCGAGTCCCATGTCGAGTGCGCCCATGACGTTGCCGCGCCGCAGCGCGGGCAGGAACGTCGCGTCGGGGTAACGCGCCGCCAGACGGCGGATCGCCGCCTCGACGACCGTCGACTGCTCGGCCAGGTTGGCGCGCCCGACGACGAAGACGACGCCGCTGCCGGTGTCGCCGAGCAGGTTGTGGGCCGTGGTGAGCTCGAACTCGTCGAGCCCGAGGGCGTGGGGCGCCGTGCCGTTGGCGAGCGCCTCGGCGACCTGGTCCACGTCGCCGGGGCGAACAGGCAGCGCCACGCGCGCGTGACGGCGAAGCGCGCTCGGTCCGGCGGCGAACTCGATGAGGTTGGTCTTGCCCGAGACGATGCGCGGGCGAAGGCGCAAGAACAGCACGGGCAGTTCCTCGCGCAGGTCGCCCGTCAGGGTCACCACCGTCGCCGCGTTGGCGGCCTCGTCGATGGTCGCCTTGGGTAGGGCCTGGATCAGAGTCGCGTCGAGGCCGTCGCCGTACTGGGCGTCGAGGTGCTCGCTAGCTAGCACGCCGCGCACGAAGCGCTCCCAGGCGAAGGCGCCCTCATTGGTCAGCGCCGCGCCGCCAATGGCCCCGACCCCGCCGGGGTTCGCGGCCGCGTCGCGCAGGATCGTGGCCGCGGCGCGAAGCGCCTCGCTCCACGAGGTCGTCACCAGCTCGCCGTCGCGGCGCACGAGTGGTTCGGTGATGCGGCTGCGCGGGTCGAGCGGGTCGGTCAGCTCGGGGTTGCCGTCCACGGCGTCGAGGGTGAAGCGGCCCTTGTCACACAGCCAGCCCCGGTTCACCGGGTCGCTGTCCACGCCGAGCACGCGCGTCAGGCGGTTGCCCGAGGACTGCACGGCGATTCGACAGCCCACGGCACAGGCCGTGCAGGTGCTCTCGACCTGCTCGAGGTCCCAGGGGCGCGCGGTGAAGCGATAGGCCTTGGCGGTCAGTGCGCCGACGGGGCAGATCTGGACCGTGTTGCCCGAGAAGATCGAGTCGAAGGGCACCGTCGGCGACGGCGCGACCTCGATGAGGTCGCCGCGCCCGGCGAAGTCGATCTGGGCGTCGCCGGCCACCTCGGCGGCGAAGCGGGTACAGCGCGAGCACTGGATGCAGCGCTCGCGATCAAGCAGGACGAGCTCGCCGATCTCGATCGGCTTGACGAAGTGGCGCTTCTCCTCGACGAACCGGGTCTCGCCCGAGCCGTGGGCGAGGGACTGGTCCTGGAGCGGGCACTCGCCGCCCTTGTCGCAGACCGGGCAGTCGAGCGGGTGGTTGGCGAGCAGAAACTCGAGGACGCCGTCTTGGGCCTTCTTGACCTTGTCGGACTCGGTGTTCACCGACATGCCGTCGTTGACCCGGATGTAGCAGGCTGGCTGAAGCGTGGCGCCGCGCGGGCCGTCCACCTCGACCAGGCACATGCGACAGACCCCGACGGGCTCCATGCGCGGGTGGTAGCAGAACCGCGGGATGTAGACGCCCGCGTGCTCGGCCGCCTCGATCAGCAGCTCGCCCGGTTGGGCCTCGACGGCCCGCCCGTTGAGGGTGATGGACACGGTGGTTCGCGTCTGGTCAGTCATGCGGGCAGCCCCCGTGTTGTACGTGCGCGTAGAAGTCGTCGCGGAACATCGAGATGGCCGCATTGATCGAAGATGGCATGGACGGGCCGAGCACGCAGATCGTCGTCTGCTGGGGCGGCCAGGTCAGTCCGGGCGCGATGTTGTCGCAGAGGTCGAGCAAGAGGTCGACGTCCTCGATGCGCCCGCCGCCGTGCTCGAGTCGGTACATGATGCGCTCGAGCCAGCCCGAGCCCTCGCGGCACGGCGTGCACTGGCCGCAGGACTCGCGCGAGAAGAACTTAATGATGCGCCACGTCGCGCGCACCACGCACGTCGTCTCGTCCATGACGACGATCGAACCCGAGCCGAGCATCGAGCCCTTCTCGGCGACCTCGTCCTGTCCGAGGGGCAGGTCGAGCAGCTCGGGGCCGAACCACGGCGCCGAGACCCCGCCGGGAATGATGGCCTTGATGGCCCGGTCGTCGATGACCCCGCCACCGAGCTGGGGGTCGTAGATGAGGTCGCGGAAGGTGTTCTTGACCATCTCGATCTCAAAGACCCCCGGGTTACGCACGCGCCCCGAGAGCGCGAACAGGCGCGTGCCGGCCGACCGGCCGCCGCCGAGCGCGGCGAAGGCGGCGCCGCCGTTGAGCACGATCCAGGGCATGTTGGACATGGTCTCGACGTTGTTGACCACGGTGGGCTCGCCGTAGAGCCCCGTGACCGCGGGGAAGAACGGGGGCTTGATGCGCGGGAAGCCGCGCTTGCCCTCGAGGGCCTCGATGAGCGCCGTCTCCTCGCCGCAGATGTACGCGCCGGCACCGGGGTGCACGACGAGGTCCAGCGAGAAGGACGAGCCGAAGATCTTGCGCCCGAGCGCCCCGTGCTCGTAGGCCTCGTTGATGGCCTGCTGCACGCGCTCGAGTCCCAGGGCGAACTCGCCGCGCAGGTAGATGAAGGCCTGGGTGACCTGCAGGGCGTAGGCGGCGATGATGACGCCCTCGACCAGCTGGTGCGGGTCGCGCTCGACGAGGTAGTGGTCCTTGAAGGTCGCGGGCTCGGACTCGTCGCCATTCACGACGAGGTAGGACACCGGTGACTTGCGTAGCATCGACCACTTACGCCCCGCGGGGAATCCGGCGCCGCCGCGCCCGAGCAGCGACGCGGCGTCGACCTCTGCGGCCACCTGCTCGGGGAACATGGTGAGCGCCTTGCGCAGCCCCTCGTAGCCGCCCGTCTCGAGGTAGCGCGCGAGGGTGTGGGAGTCGGCGAACTTGGCGCGCGATGAAACGATCTTGGGCGAGTCCAGGAAGGCCACTACTTCGCCTCCGTCGCCGCACGGGCCTCGCGCGCAGCGCGCGCCTCGGCGCGCTCACCGGCGAGCTCCTCGGGATCGACCCGAAGTCCGCCGGAGCGACGGATGCGAATCAGCGTGCCGTGGGGCGGCACGTCGTGGTCGAGACGGCCGTGGCGCAGGTCGTCCACGAGCGCGTCGAAGAGCTCGGGTGTGGTCGTTCGCACGTAGCGGTGGTTCACCTGGACGACGGGCGCGATGTTGCAGTCGGCGAGACACTCGGTCTCTTCGAGGGTGAACAGACCATCGGCCGACGTGCCGCCCACCGAGCAGCCGAGCGTGGCGCTGGCGTGGGCGAGCAGGTCTTCGCCACCGGCGAGCAGGCAGGCGATGTTGGTGCACACCCCCACGACGTACTTGCCGACGGGCTCGAGGTGGAACATGTCGTAGAAGGCCGCCGTGCCGCGTACCTCGGCCGGGGTCGTGCCCGTGAGCTCGGCGATCTCGGCCATGGCATCGTCGGTGACGTAGCCGTCCTGCTCCTGGGCCAGGTGCAGCAACGGCAGCATCGCCGAGCGCGCGCGGGGGTAGAGCGACACCAGCTCGACGGCTCGCTGGCGAAGGTCGGTGCGGAAATGGGTCATCGGTCTACCTCTCCCATGATGGGGTCGACCGTCGAGATCACGGTGATGGCGTCAGACATCGAGCCACCGCGCATCAACAGCGGTACCGCCTGCAGGTTCACGAAGCTGGGGGCGCGCACGTGGATCCGGTAGGGCTTGGGGCCCCCGTCGGACACCAGGTAGCACCCGATCTCCCCGCGAGGCGACTCGATGGCCGAGTAGACCTCGCCCTGGGGGACGTGGAAGCCCTCGGTGAAGAGCTTGAAGTGGTGGATGAGCGCCTCCATGGACTCCCCGATGCGCGCGCGCGGCGGCGGGGTCACCTTGGGGTCCTGGCTGCGGTAGTCGCCGCGGGGCATCATCTCGATGCACTGGCGGATGATGCGGATCGACTCGCGCATCTCGTTGAGTCGAATGGCGTACCGGTCGAAGTTGTCGCCGTAGGTGCCCACGATGACGTCGAAGTCGACCTGGTCGTAGGCGAGGTAGGGCATCGTGCGCCGAAGGTCCCACGGCACGCCCGTCGAGCGCAGCAGCGGTCCGGTCACCGAGAGCGCGAGCGCCTCCTCGGCGGTGATCGGCGCGACGCCGACCATGCGCTCGCGGAAGATCGGCTGGCCCGTGAGCAGCTGGTCGTACTCGTAGGTGCGCTCGTCGATCGTGTCACAGATCACCGTGACGTCGTCCTCCCACCCGTCGGGCAGGTCGGCGGCGACGCCGCCGGGGCGCACGTAGTTCAAGTTGAGCCGCAGTCCGGCCGTCTTCTCGAAGAAGGCGAGGATGAGCTCGCGCTCGCGGAAGCCGTAGATCATCATCGACGTGGACCCGAGGTCCATGCCGTTGGTCGCCATCCACACCAGGTGCGAGGAGATGCGGTTGAGCTCGGACATCATCATGCGGATCCACGTGGCGCGCTCGGGCACCTCGATGCCGAGCAACGACTCGACCGCGAGCGAGTACGACAGCTCGTTGGTCACCGGGCTCAGGTAGTCCATCCGGGTGACGTTGGTCGCCCCCTGGACGTAGCTCAACTCCTCACCGGTCTTCTCCATGCCGGTGTGCAGGTAGCCGATGACGGGCTTGGCGCGAAGGACGAACTCGCCGTCGAGTTCGAGCATGATCCGCAACACGCCGTGGGTCGACGGGTGCGACGGACCCATGTTGATGATCATCGTCTCGTCGTCGCGACGCTCGTAGTCGATCGAGGACGGGTCGAAGGCGTGGCCGTCGACGCGAAGCACCGAGCCGACCTCGCGGCTCAGCTCGCCCGCGGGCGTCGCCTCGCGTCGCTGGAGTCCCTGGGCGCCCTCGGAGGTCTCGACGACCAGTGGTTCCAGCCGCTCGGCTGCTCGTACGGTGGGATCGCTCATCGGGGGCCCGGCGCTTCCTTGAATTGCACCGGAACGCGCCCGGCGCCGTAGTCCTTGCGCAACGGGTGGCCCTCCCAGAG
>JAJZSX010000030.1:0-5845 GCA_021849435.1 Actinomycetes bacterium
GGTCGACTACGGCCCCGGCGAGCCCAAGGGCACGCCCTGGCACCCCCACCGGGGCTTTGAGACCGTGACCTACATGATCGACGGCACGTTCGTGCACCAGGACTCGATCGGCGGCGGCGGCGTGATCCAGAACGGCGCCACCCAGTGGATGACCGCCGGCGGCGGGATCCTGCACATCGAGCGGCCACCGGACGAGCTCATCGACACCGGTGGCCTTTTCCACGGGGTCCAGCTCTGGGTGAACCTGCCGGCGGCCCTCAAGATGACCCGCCCCCGCTACCAGGACATCGAGGCGGTCGCCGTGTCGCTGCTCACCAACGAGACCGGCGACGCGGTCATCCGCGTCATCGCGGGCCAGCTCGGCGAATACGCCGGACCGGGCGACACCCACACGCCCATCAGCCTGGTCCACGTCACGCTGCTGCCCGGCGCGCGGTTGGCGCTGCCCTGGAACCCGGCCTACAACGCGCTCACCTACGTGCTCGCCGGCACGGGCACCGTCGGACTCGACCGGCGCCCGATCCACGACGGGCAGCTCGCCGTGCACCGCGACGGCGACTTCTTGCTGCTCGAGGCCGACGAGCACCAGGACTCGCGCACGGCCGCCCTCGAGGTGCTCGTCCTCGGCGGCCAGCCGATCCGCGAGCCCGTGGCCGCCTACGGCCCCTTCGTCATGAACACCCGCGCCGAGCTGCAGCAGGCCTTCGACGACTACCAGGCCGGGCGACTCGGCCAGATCCCCGCCGAGCACATCTAATCAGGCGCGCGCCAGCGTCGCCGCCGCGCGCGCGATCGCTGCACCGCTCGCGTCAGACACGCTGGCTCGGGCCGAACCCCCGACTCGGGTCAGTCCCTCGACCTCGCCGCGCACGACAAGGGTCTCGTCACAGCGCGGGTCGCGATCGATCTCGAGCGTCAGCGCGGTGATCGTCGACGCCGGACCCGACCCCATCGCGACGACGTCCACGGCGAGCACCATGGCCGCACCGAGCGCGACCGCGAGCACACCGGCGCTGACGACGCCGCCGGGCCCGCCGGACACGGCCTCGGGCACGAAGGCTCCCTCGACCCAGCCGAGGTCCTCGCCGTCGACCCCGCCGCGGGCGAACGTGACGCCGAGCGCCACGGCGACCGGCGGCGTGCGCTCGGCGAGCCACTGGTCGACGCCGACGGGAATCACGGGGCGAATCTAGCCCGGCGCCAGGACCATCGTCTGGCGACGACGTCTAGGATTCGCACCGAGGGCTCGCCCAGTAGTGAGAGGATCGCCCATGACGACAGCCGTGATTGTTGACGCAGTGCGCACCGCCGGGGGCCGGCGTAACGGGAAGCTGCGCAACTGGCACGCGGTGGACCTGGCGTCCGAGGCATTGCGGGCGCTGGCGAGTCGCAACGACCTCGATCCGTCGGCGATCGACGACGTCATCATGGGGTGCGTCTCGCAGACCGGCGAGCAGGCCTTCAACGTCGGGCGCAACGCCGTGCTCGCAGCTGGCTGGCCCGAGTCGGTGCCAGCGACGACCGTGGACCGCCAGTGCGGCTCGAGTCAGCAGGCGATGCACTTCGCCGCCCAGGGCGTGATGGCCGGCGCCTACGACGTGGTCGTCGCCGCCGGGGTCGAGGTCATGACGCGGGTCCCGATGGGCTCGTCGATCGGCAAGGACTCGGGCTTCCCCTTCGGACCGCGCGTGACCGAGCGCTACGAGCCGGTCGGCGGGCTGCGCAACCAGGGCATCGGCGCCCAGATGATCGCCGACCAGTGGGACATCACCCGCGAGGAGCTCGACGCCTTCAGCATGGAGAGCCACCGCCGCGCCGCGCGCGCCACCGCCGAGGGTCGCTTCGAACACGAGATCATCCCGGTCGCGGTGCGCGACGACGACGGCCGCGACACCGACGAGTGGCTGCGGACCGACGAGGGGATCCGCCCGGACACCTCGCTCGAGGCCCTGGCCAACCTGCGCCCGGCGTTCCAAGAGGGCGGGTCCATCACGGCGGGCAACTCCTCGCAGATCACCGACGGCGCCTCGGCCGTGCTCATCATGTCCGAGGAGCGCGCCCGGGCGCTCGGCTACACGCCCCGCGCGCGCTTCCACGCCTTCGCGCTCGCCGGCGTGGACCCGGTCACGATGCTCACCGGTCCGATCCCCGCCACGACCAAGGTGCTCGCCAAGGCGCGGCTCACGCTCGAGGACATCGACCTCGTGGAGATCAACGAGGCCTTCGCCTCGGTGGTGCTCGCCTGGCAGCGCGAGCACCACGCCGACTTTGACAAGGTGAACGTCAACGGCGGGGCGATCGCGCTCGGCCACCCGCTCGGCGCCTCGGGCGCGAAGCTGACGGCGACGCTGCTCAACGAGCTGGAACGCACCAACGGGCGCTACGGACTCCTGACGATGTGCGAGGGCGGCGGCTTGGCCAACGCCACCGTGATCGAGCGGCTCGGCTAGCGATACCGCGTGGCCATGTAGAAGGCCGAGAACATCGCCAGCAGCCCGATGCCCAGGTACCACGCCGAGGTCGAACCCGGCAGGACCTGGAGGTAGTTGAGCACGATGACGATCAGGCCGAAGAGCAGCAGGTCGAGCAGCATCCACCCGTACCAGTGGGGGCTGTGGTCCGCGCCGGGCGGCCGAGGCGGGGTGTAGCGGCCGCGCTGCTCAGCGGTGACGTAGCGCCCCATCTCTTTGCTGGTTCGCCGCTTGGGCCCACTCGATGCCATAGGCGTCCATGGTACCCAATCACCCGCGGGCCGCGGCGCTACGGACAGACGGTGACGTCCACGCTCGAGTCGTAGGGCACCGAGATCCCCGGACCGGGATTCTGGCTGATGATCTGACCCGACGTTCCTGGCGTCAAACAGTCTGTCGGCAGGGCGTCGGTCACCTGGCCGAGGTTGAGGCCCTGGGCCGAGAGGGTCGACGACGCCTCAGCGGGCGTCTGGCCGATCACGTTGGCGACGTAGACCTGGCAGACCCCCGAGGACGTGACCAGCTCGACTGACGTGCCCGACGTCACCGGCTGGCCGGCGGCCGGGATCGTGCGAAGCACCAAGCCCTGGGCCACCGTGTTCGAACAACCCGTCGTGGTCGAGCTCACGGTCAGACCGTTCTGACCGAGGGTGGCCGCCGCCTGGAGCGGCGAGTCGCTGCGAACGTCGGGCAGCGGGAAGGTCGCCCCCTGGGAGAGCACGGTCAGCACGACCTTCGCCCCCGCGTGGGACTGCGTGCCGCCGGTGGGCGTCTGGGAGAGCACCGTGTTGGGCGCCCCGCCAGCCGGCGCGGTGGAGGTCTGGTTGACCGTGACCACGAAGCCGAGTTGCTGGAGCGCACTGAGCGCTGTCGAGAGAGCCTTGCCCGTCTCGTCGGGCACCGTCACCTTGGCTGGTGCGGGACCCTGACTCACTTGCAGCGAGACGGTGTCACCCTTCTTCACCGACGTGCCCGAGGCGGGGTCGGTCTTGACCACGGTACCCGATGCCTTCGAGGAGTACACGAGTGTGGTCGAGCCGATCACGAGGTTGTCCGAGAGCAGGGTCGAGGACGCCGACGCGACCGTCTGGCCGACGACGTCGGGCATCGTGGACACCGTGCTCGACGTCGCGAGCCGAGCGTAGGCGTAACCACCGGCTCCGAGCAGCACGATGACCACGACCGCGATCACGAAGCCGCGTGCGCCGCCGCGTCGGCGGCGCACGTCGGTGCGCGGGCCCGACATGACCGGCACGGCCTGGGTCCGCTCGCCGGGCGTGACCGCCGCGACGGCCCGGGTGACGTCGGCGCCGTAGTAGGCGCCGTCACGCGTGGCGGCGTGCACGGGCTGGCCCTCGGTGAAGCGAACCAGGTCGGCACGAAGCTCGTCGGCGGTCTGATAGCGCTGGTCCGGGGACTTGGCCAGGGCCAGCATGACGATCGCCTCGAGATCCGTGGGGACCGAGTCCGAGAAGTCCGACGGCGACGGGACGGTGCCGTGGACGTGCTGACTCGACACCGCCACGGGCGAGTCGCCGACGAAGGGCGGACGCCCGACGAGCAGCTCGTATAGCACGACACCCAGCGAGTAGACGTCGCTGCGGCCGTCGACGGCCGCGCCCTCGGCCTGCTCAGGCGAGAAGTACGTCGCGGTGCCCATGACCGAACCGGCCTCGGCGAGGTGGTCCTCGCTCGCCACCGCCTGGGCGATGCCGAAGTCGGTGACCTTCACCTGTCCGTCGGTGGTGATGAGGATGTTGCCGGGCTTGATGTCGCGGTGCACCACGCCGGCGCGGTGCGCGTAGCCCAGGGCGGCGGCCACCTGGGCGGTGATCTGTGCGGCGCGCGAGGGCGTGAGCGTTCGCGAGCCCCGCACGATCTCAGCGAGCGACGTCCCGTCGACCAGCTCCATGACGATGAAGTAGGTGCCCGCGTCCTGGCCCCAGTCAAAGACCGGCACGATGTTGGGGTGCGAGAGGTTCGCCGCGGCCTGGGCCTCGCGCCGGAACCGCTCGACGAAGGTGGGGTCGGCCGAGAGCTCGGGGTAGAGGATCTTCAGCGCCACGGCCCGATTGAGCAGCAGGTCCTGGGCCCGGTAGACCATGGCCATGCCACCCCGGGCTATCAGGTGTGTGACCTGGTAGCGCTGGGAGTAGATACGGGGATCGCTAACGGGCTCCATACCCGCCCCAGCCTACGTCCTGGCTCGCCCTGATTACCCGCGTCGTCACGGACATGTCGTCGCCGTGCCCGACGCCGGTCGCCCGGCCTGCAGTGAGAGTGCGCCTTCGATGAGACAGCGAATGACCGGTCCGGCCACCGACGCGCCGGTCGCGGAGGTGACTTGGAACGGCAGGACCACCGCGACCGCCACGGTCGGGTTGGTCGCCGGGGCGAAGGCGATCATCCAGTCGTCGGTATTCTGGACCGAGTTGCCGACCTGGGCGGTGCCGGTCTTGGCGGCCACGTCGGCCCACGCCGGGAAGATGCCGTACGCGGTGCCGTCGGATGCCTGGACGACCTCTTGCATCAGGGGCACGATCCGGGCGGCCTGGACGCTCGTGAGTGGCGACTTCCAGGCGGTGTCCTGGAAGCGCTTGACGATCGACCCGTCGGGTCCGGCGATGTAGTCGAGCAGGTGCGGGGTCATGATGGTGCCGCCGTTGGCCACACCGGCCGCCACCAGAGCCATCTGCAGCGCCGACGCGCGGACGTTCTGCTGGCCGATGGCCGAGTACGCGATGCCCGGCTTGTTGTAGAGGAATGATGACGCCGAGGGGAAGAAGCTCGACTGCGCGCCGGGCAGGTCGATCGGGGGCACCGAGTTGAATCCGTAGGAGTTGGCCGTCTCGGCGAGGATGTTGCCCCCGAGGGCGAGCCCGATGAGCGCGTAGCCCTGGTCGCACGAGGGCGGCAGCATCTGGGGGATGTCACCGCCACAGGGGACGAAGGCGTAGTTCGAGAGCGTCTTGTTCGAGTCGGGCAGATGGATCGTCGCGCGGACCGGGAAGCTCTTCGTGAAGAGGCTCGGCTTCTTCGCCACGACCGCGCTCGTAGTCACGATCTTGAACGTGGAGCCCGGTGGGAAGGTCTGTTGGATCGCGAGGTTACCGAGCGGGGGGAACCCGTAGGCGTTGTTGGCGACGTCGGTCTTCCAGGCCTTCTCGGCCACGGCGAAGCTCGACGACTCGAACGGCTTGGGGTCGTAGGTAGGGTTCGAGTACATCGCGAGCACCGCACCGGTACGCGGGTCGAGCACGACCGCGCCGCCGTCGCGCCCGGCCAGAGCCGTCGCGGCGACGCGCTGCAGCGACGGCTGGAGGGTCAGCGAGACCGTGTCCGCGGCCGACGTCGGCGCGAGGACTTGGGCGAGG
>JAJZSX010000030.1:5855-12777 GCA_021849435.1 Actinomycetes bacterium
GGGCGAGGCTCTGGGGCGGCTGCGCGTGGGCGATGAGGTACTGGTTGTACTCGGCCTCGAGCGCCCAGGTCCCGTAGAACGGCGAGGCGAAGCCCACGAGACCTGAGGTGAGCGAACCCAGTGGGTAGACGCGCGTGTAGGGGTAGTAGCCCTTTGACGTCGGGACGGACTGCGCGAGGATCGTCCCGTCGGCGGCCACGATCTCGCCGCGCGGGTACTGGTTGTTGGACTGCGAGTTCCGCGGGTTCTGCACCGAGGCGTCGAGGGCCGGCGCCTTGAAGTACTGGATGTTGACCGCCTGGGCGGCGATCGCCGCGAACAGCAGCATGATGGCGATCGCAAAGACACTCAGGCGACGCGACATGGCTTAACCCTTGGCCTTGGTCGTCGTGGTCACCGGACGGGTGGTGGTCGTGGTCGACGAGACCGGGGTCGTGGTCGTGGTCGTGGTGGGAATGGTGCGCGAGAGGTGCCAGGCCCGGTTGAGGTACGCCGCGTAGTTCAGCGCCGACGTGAGCGAGGGCTCACTGATGGTCGCGGCCAAGAGCCGTTGGTCGGCGGGGCGCAGATGAGCGGAGGGGTACGACGTATCAAGGACCTTACGCGATGCGAACCATAGGACCCCATTGGGCTGGCCCTGGTAGACGGCGATGTAGCCCGAGTCGTCGGCCAAGTAGTACGTCGAGTACGCGTACCAGTGCATGATGGCGACGAAGCCGGCCGCCACGCCGACGAGGACGAGCGACGCCAGCGCGACGCGCCACGTGAGCCACGACGACCGGCGCCGCGTCGTGCGCGGCGGCGCAACCGCCGCCGGGGCGGTCGAGATCGTCTTCTTCACCGGGGTCATCGTCGACACGACGTCGTCGAACTCGACCAGGACGACCGTGATGTTGTCGTGCCCGCCCGCCTCGCGGGCGGCCGCGACCAGCTTGTCCACCGCGTCCTCGAGGGGCATCGGCGGGCTCGCGAGCTGCACGAGCTGCTCGGGGGTGAGCTCGTTGGAGAGGCCGTCGCTGCACAGCAGGAGCCGGTCGCCCGGCTGGGCGACCACCGAGACCATGTCGATCTCGACCGTCTCGTCCATGCCGAGCACCCTGGTCAGCTGGTGGCGCCGGGGATGGACCGCCGCTTCCTCGGGGGTCAGTCGACCCATCCGGACCCACTCCTCGGCGACGCTGTGGTCGTCGCTCAGCTGGCGTAGCGCGCCGTCGCGCAGTTGGTAGACCCGTGAGTCGCCCACGTTGACGAGCGTCGGCGAGACGATGCCGGCCGCGTCCTCGGTCAGCGCGATCGCGATGACCGTAGTGCCCATGCCGAAGTGGTCGGGGTTCGCGACGGCGTCAGCGAGTACCGACTGGTTCGCGGCCTCGACCGCGGCGTAGAGACCGTCCACCGTCTCGTCCTCGTGGAACTCACGGGTGATCACCTCGACGGCCAGCGACGAGGCGACCTCCCCCGCGGCGTGTCCACCCATCCCGTCGGCGACGATGGCCAGCGTCCGGTCCACGGACCAGGCGTCTTCATTCGCGTCACGCACGAGGCCGGTATCCGTGGCGGCCGCGTAGCGCCACCGCGTCAACGAACCACCTCCAAGAGGACGCCTCCGACCTGGATCACGTCGCCCCGCTTGAGCAGCACCCGTCCGCGAAGGAGTTCCTGGTTCACGTAGGTCCCATTGGTCGAACCCAGGTCCTCGATCGACAGGTCGCCCGCGTCATTAGCGACGCGGGCGTGGCGCGTCGAGAGATACGTGTCCGCGAGCGCCACGTCACAGTCGGCGCCGCGGCCGATCACGACCGCGAGGTCCACGTCGATCCGCTGTCCAGCCATGTCGTCGGGCTCAAGGAACTCCAGTGCCAGGGGTGTCGAGCGCTTGCGCCGCGACCGACCGTTCTCCTGGTCGGCCGGACGGGACTCGACCATCGCCACCCGTAGGATGCGGGCGAAGAAGAGCAGGGCCACGACCATGACCAGAACCTGCAGCGGCCGGATCACCGCGGCGTAGTTCGACGACGCGGCGAGAAGACTCAAGCCAACTCAATCCGTAGGTGCAGTGCCCCGACCGTCACGTCGTCACGAGGCGAGAGCGAGACGGCCGTGACGCGATGTCCGTTCACGTAGGTCCCGTTCGTTGACTGCAAATCCCTGATGGCGATTCCTTCAGCGGTTCGCCAGACCTCCGCGTGGCGACGCGAGACGTTCGAGTCGTTGATGACGACGTCCACCTCGGGGCTCCGCCCGATCACGACCGGCCGATCACCGATCGTGAAGGTGCGCCCGTCGTCGGCGATGAGCCGCGGGTGCGCGTCACCGCCGAGGAAGTCGGTCTTGACGGCGAGGTCACCAGTGCGAAGGTCGTCGTCGACGAATATCTCGACGACGACGGGCCCGACGAAGTTGTAGCCCTCGTTGATCGCGTGCTGGCGCACCGTCTCCTCGAGTTCGCTGATCAACGCCTTTTGGAAACCGTCGAATCGGTTGGCGTCCGCCGGGCTCAACCAGACGTGGACCTCGTTGGGCGAGATCGGTCCCTGGTTCGTCAGCTGGCGTGTCAGGTCGACCTCGCGGATGATCCGCGCGCCGATCTCGATCGGTTGCAGTCCACTCTTGAAGGGGCGTGCGAAGGTCCGCTCGAAGATCCGCTCCAGGCGGTTTTCCACAGACTTGAGCACCATAACCACCCAATGGTACTGGCCACCGCCCCAAAACCGACGTCGTAGACCCCGGGGTGGCCAACTTGGACTAATGTAACCAAGTCCCAGGGCGAGTGGCGAAATAGGCAGACGCGCAGGCTTCAGGTGCCTGTATTCGAAAGGATGTGGGGGTTCAAGTCCCCCCTCGCCCACCAATTAAAGGTGCGGATGACTCACGCTAACGAGCAGTTCCAGACCTTCCGCACGTCCTTGGGTTTATGAACGCAGGCTTTCACCAATGAGCTCGGGGCGTCGAATTAATACGCTCGGTGAGCGACCCACGGCCAAGGTGTCCGACGAAGGAAAATCAACGTGTGACACTCGGTCCAGGCTCTGAGCACAGTGGTGAGGCCGTCCGAGGCGTTCTGCGTCCACTTGATGTCGATGACCTCGACGAACTTCTTGACGTGCAAGCAGAGGCGTCACTGATTGGCCTCGGACACATCTTTTCCCAGAAGCACAATCCTTTTCCGGTCGACCGGATTCGGGAACGCTGGGAGAGTGAGCTGATCGATCCCTATGTTGACTGCTTCGCCATTGTGGACGAAGAGCGAACCATAGTCGGCTTTGCTGCCACAAGGGAACGCGAGTTCTTGCACTTCGGGACCGCCGTGCGCACGTGGGGCTCCGGACTGGCGAGTCGCGCTCACGACGAGGTGCTGGCTCACATGCGATCGCAGGGCCTCTCGTCCGCCTGGCTGCGGGCGTTCGAGGCCAACGTCCGCGCGCGACGCTTCTACGCCCGACGGGGCTGGCTGCCTACCGGAGAGCAGAGCCGCTCAGCCTTCGCGCCATACCCGATTCTTCTTCACTACCGACTCAACTTGGTCGACGATGTGCCTGTTAGTGGAGCCGAGAAACTACCTGAACCTCCAGGCTGATCCAGCACCTTCCCTCCGAACGACGATGCACCGGGATGGACTCGACTGATCGTCAACGTGCGCGACTTGGGTGGACGCGCACTCGAGAAAACCTCGTCCAAGGGATTCACTGGGCTGACGAACTTCTGGCCCGCCTGGCCCGGTGACGTCCGCCCGAGCCCTCGGCGGTGACCCGGTTAGACCCCGAGAACGTCCGGACTGCCTCTACAGCCAGATCGTTCTGGATCTGCACCACGAAGCTCACGTGAAGAGCCGAACGTCACCCGCTCGACCATCACGGCAACGTCATGAGGGCTCTGGGTCGAAACCGAGAACTCAATCGAGAAATCGGCTAAGCCGTCGGACGGCAAGCGAGCACCACGGATCCCCATGGCCCGGCTTGTAAAGGCGAACGGGTGAGTCCGAACAGGAGGCACGCCGTTAGGTTACGCCTCGGGTCTTTTGAC
This sequence comes from Actinomycetes bacterium, assembly GCA_021849435.1. Next base: position 9,879 of record JAJZSX010000030.1, read on the forward strand.
GTCACGGTGTGATGTCGACTCGTCACGGCATGGTTAGGAACCACTGGTCGATCGCGCGCGTGACGTCGACGTGCAGTTCGGCGCTGCGAACCGCGTCGGAGGTGAACATGCCGTGATCTGCGCCGTCAATCTGGACGATGTCCCCACCGATCGTCCGCGCGACCGCGATATCCCACACGGGGTCCTCGGTGCCACCGACAAGCAGTTGTCGACCCGAGTTGCGAGTCATCGCCGCGACAACGTCGGGTACGTGCAGCAGTGGGGTTAGCCAGATGGCGTCGTAACCGAGTTGACTCGCGTAGACCGCGCTACACGTACCGAGCGACTTTGCGATCACCAGCACGCGCCCGTCGAAGGCACCGATCGCGTGCCGCAGCTCGGACCCGACCCAGGTGATGGTCTCCTGGATGTCCAGCTGCGGCGCCTGCCACGACACGGCACGAACTCGCCAGCCACGCTGGGCTGCCACTCTGCCCGCGAAGGTGAGCAGTGGCATCGTCGCCGGATAGTGCTGGCCCGGCAGCAGTACGGCGAGCCCGACCGGCTGTTCGTTCGCCACCGGCCAGTCGACATACTCGCTCATGTGCCACGTCCCCAATCTTCTTCGTCAGCATAGGAACGATCGCCGCTGCCCGCCCGACGAGCGCCACATGGCGGTACCGGTCGAGCGCGCTTGGACCGCGCACGTCTCGAGAACCGCTCGACACCGGAGCGGCCGTCAGGCCACATGGCCGTGATGACAGCGTCACAAAAGAGCCTAGGTATACGGTGGGTTCCAGACCGGTCGAGGCGTTGGTGCGACGAGGTGCCAGCCCCCGGGGCCCGTCTAACACCACGAGAGACGGGAGACCGATGCGGGAAGGCAAGCCCGGCCCAGATCCCTCGCTCACCTTCGCCGCGCAGGTCGGCGACGAACTGACCCGCGTGCTGGCCAAGTACGGCGCCGAGGCCGGACACTTCACCGTGCTCGGACCCGACCCCTGGCAGGTGCTCTGGAATGAGGAGCGGACGGGGTTCGTCGCCTTCCTCGAAGCCCGGCACTGCCTGGTCTCGTGGCGCTCGCCCGTGGCCGAGCCGTCCCAACAGGCCCAACTCGTCGCGCGCCTGCTCCGACACGCCCGTGCGCTGCACAAGCAACTCTTCGCGATGCCGGTCAACCAGACGACCGCCGACGCGGCGGTCGCCCTCGGCATGCACGCGACGTGGATCGGCACCGAGTGTCTCATCGACCTGCACCAGTGGTCGCTCGAGGGCGGGCGCCGCCAGAAGGTGCGGTGGGCCCGCAGTCACGCGAAGAAACTCGGCTACTCGTGGCGCGAGGCCTGGCCCCTCACGTCGCGCGCGGACTTCGACGGCCTGCAGCGGATCGAGGAGCGCTGGAAGCAAGAACGCCGCGAACGGCGCACCGACTCGTTCTTGCGCAACGAGTTCACCGAACTGGCCCACCTGCGCCGCTACTTCGTCTGCGAGGGTCCCACGGGTCTCGTCGCGTCGATCACGTGCACGCCCGTGAACGACGTGACGTGGTACCTCCAAGACCCGGTGCGCGATCCGAGTGCACCGCGCGGGGCGCTCGAGGGCGCGATGGCCCTCGCGCTGGACGTCTTGCGCGACGAAGGATACTCGTGGGCGTCGAACGGACCGCTTCCGTTCTGGCGTCCCGACGGCGTCGCGGATCGCCCGCACGCCCTCGGCCCGCTCGGCGACCGCGTGCTCACCTACTTCGACCATCGCTACCGGTTCGCACGCATCAACCAGTTCCGGTCCAAGTTCCTGCCCGACGAGACGTGGCCGGTTTACGTCGTGCGCTCCAACCGATTCGTGACTCCGCGCGCCATTGGCTCGCTGGTGCGCATCTTGACCCGCTCCATCGACTGAGTGAACACTTAGCGACCGACACGGTCCGATCAGTTCTCCCTAGACGCTGCGCGAACCGCTGCCTACGATGGACACGGCGTTGGCGCCGCGACAGCGAGACGTCGTTCTCCCGGTACCGGCGCCGGGCGCCGCGGGTGCCGCGATTGACCAAAGGAATGAGACCATGAACGAGACCGCCTCGCGCCGTGCGCGACCACGATCGACGTTCGCAGAGGCCGCGTGAGCACCCATCCCATCCTGCAGGCACTCGACCTCGTCAAACGCTTCGGCGAGTTCACCGCCGTCGACGGCGTGAGCTTCTCGATCAACCGCGGCGAGAGCTTCGGATTCCTCGGGCCCAACGGGGCTGGCAAGACGAGCACGATGCGGATGATCTCGGCGGTCTCGAAGCCGACCGCGGGAACGCTCAGCGTCTTTGACCTCGACCCGCGCACTCACGGCCCCGAGATCCGCGGTCGACTCGGCGTCGTGCCCCAGGAGGACACGCTGGAGCTCGAGCTGTCGGTCCGGCTCAACCTGGAGATGTTCGGCCGCTACTTCGACATTCCCCGCGCGGTCCTGCGCGAGCGCGCCGCCGAGCTGTTGGCGTTCGCGCAGCTCAGCGAGCGCGCGAACGATCGAGTCGACGACCTCTCGGGAGGGATGAAGCGCCGGCTCACGATCGCGCGGGCCCTGATCAACCAGCCCGAGATCCTCATCCTCGACGAGCCGACCACCGGGCTCGACCCCCAGGCGCGCCACCTCCTCTGGGATCGCCTCTACCGGCTGAAGCGCGAGGGCGTGACCCTCATCATCACGACGCACTACATGGACGAGGCCGAGCAGCTGTGCGACCGGCTCGTCGTGATGGACCACGGCACGATCGTCGCGTCGGGCACACCCCGGGAGCTGATCACCCATCACTCCACCCGCGAGGTCGTCGAGCTGCGTTTCGACACCGACACCCACGACGGCTACCACGACCGACTCGCGCCCTTCGCGCAGTGGCTCGAGGTCCTACCCGACCGAGTGCTGCTCTACG
>JAJZSX010000031.1 GCA_021849435.1 Actinomycetes bacterium
CGATCTACAACCGTTAGCAAACTCCTTTTAATCCCAAGGTGCCGGGATCGAGACCCGGGCGGCCCACTGAAGCCCTGATCAAGGGCTCCTTATTATCATTGGCTCGACGATGTCTAGCCATTGGTCTAGCCACGGGACGCGGGCGCGGTGACGTGACGGGCACAAAATCCTTGTACAGAAGTTCTTCCATCGCCTTGGCCGCCTTGGCTCTGGAGCCCGGCAGCAGGTGCACGTAGACGCCCTTGGTGACCCCGATCGAGGCGTGACCGAGTTGGTCCGCCACCGCTTCCAAGGGCACGTCCATCGAGAACATCAGCGAGGCGCACGAGTGGCGAAGTTCGTGAATCGACCAGTGTCCGAGACCGGCCTGCTCGGTGATTCGAGGAACACCCTTGCCGAAATCGCCCGGGTCCAAGGGGCGTCCGTAGGTCGAAGTGAAGATGAGGTTCTCGTCATTGCCCCAGGCGTCGCCACGAAGCAGGGCCTCCTCCTCTTGATTGCGGCGATGACCTTCTAGCAGATCGACGAGCGGCGGCGACAGGTGAAGCGTGCGCCGACTCCCCTTGGTCTTGAGGTCACTCAAGTGCACGCCGGAGTTGTCGCGCACGAGTTGACGACGAACCGTTAGCACCACGGCGTCGTGCCGGACTTCAAGATCCGACCACGCGAGACCGATGATCTCACCGCGGCGCAACCCGAGCAAGAGGGCCAGGGTGTAGGCCGCTCCGAGGCGATGCTCCTTGCAGGCGGCCAAGAACGTCTGCGCCTGCTCGGGGGTCATGGTTCGACCTTCGCGGTGGGGCAATTTTGGACCCTCGGCGATCGCCGCCACGTTGCGCGTCACCAGGCCGTCCTGCTCGGCCATGCGCAGCGCTCGGCGCAGAGTGGCCCGCGCCATTCGCTTGGTGGACGGGGAGAAGCCACTCTTCCCAAGTGCGATCATCATGGCGTTCACGTCCGTGGGCGTCAACTTATTCAGTCGAATCTTTCCGAGATGGCGAACCAGGTACAGACGCACCACGCGCGCGTAGATCTCCTCGGTTCTCACCGACACGGTGCCGGGAATCCGCTTAGTCAGCCACGTCTCCAGGTACTGCTCAACGCTCAAGCGTTCCGAGGCGAGCTGGGTGCCGTGAATCTTCTGGGGCTGCAACTCTCGCATCTTGCGCAGCGCCTCTGCCTGGGTCTTCGCCTGGAACGTTCGACGCTTGCGCTTCCCGTCCACCCAGCCCAGGTCGATCGACGCGACCCACTTGCCGTCCTTGGTCTTGTAGACCGATCCTTCTCCGTTGCCCCGGCGACTGGTCATGTGGTCTCCTTCCTTAACAGAAAACGTAGGTGATTCCGGGTCTTCGCGCTGGATCTAGTACTCACGTCCACCGCCCGCCACAAAATCCTCCACGTCACTGACTCTGATCCGTCGCGAACGACCGATATAGACCGACGGCATGCTGCCCGAATTCAGCAGTTCGTAGACCTTGGAACGACTGACGGAGAGAACCGCACCAACCTCGGGCACGGTCAGGAGGAGCTTCTGGACGGGTAGGCCCAGCTGAATGGCCATGTCGTCCTTGATGAACGATTCGTCACACGGTCGCCAGTCGCCGATCAGTTCCCGCTCCACGAGAATCGCAACACCCTCTCTATGCGCAGACTCGACCGTCACCTCTTCATCGGGGCGACAGCGTTGCAGAACTTCGATCGCCTCACTCGCCTGCATCGCTACCCTCTCGCCGGTCGCTGGAGATTTCGCTCATCCGGGTGATCAGCAACGTAGTGGCGCGTGACGTCATCGAAGTTCTTGAGAATTCTGACGTCCATTGGTGTTCGATGTCCGTGAACGTCTCCGCCTCGCTCCGACGTGCCTCACGAGCTTCCAGGCGCGAATGAGCTCTGGCCGTTTGACCTCGCGCCGCCAACCACTCGTCCCCGGCGGTTCGCCACCCGGTGCCCACCCATTTCCAGACGCCCAGTGCAATCACTGGCGCTGAAACATTCGCTGTTCCCTGGCGTCGTTGAACCTGCCACGCCTGACGTTGCGAACGTAAGAATGAAAACGTGACTGAGTAACGCCTCGACTTGGTAAGCCAGTGACCACCAAAACCGAGCGAGTGGGCCCACGCTCGAAGTCGAGGTAGGTGCGCGAGCACGCCCAGATTCCACGCGGTCTCGACCAGTCGACGAAGGTGTCCGGTGACGCCGCGAGCGTCGAGATCGTCAAAGCTCGTCAGACGCCGGTCCAACGCGCCCACGTCGTCGGTTGATTTTGTCGCGTACTTGGCGACGTAATTGGCCACGGCTCGCGAACTCCTCGCCGCTGCAGTCTCGTCACTATCGTGATCGCTCGTTCCAACTGCATCTTGTTCGTGAGCTGCAATGACTCGAAGGTCGAGTTGTTGGCCCCAGCGGGCCAGTCCGAGTACCTCATCGGAGAATCCTCTCGGCAGTGGCGCCGAGACCTTTTGGGCCGCGGCGTGAAGAGCCACGATCAACATCGAAGTAGTGACACCGGCCGTCGGTGCCGTGCACTCGTCGTCGCGTTCGTCTAAGCGGATCACGGCGTGTAAGTGCACGACGCCTCGCTGCTGGAACTCCGCCACCTTGGCGAAGGAGAGGCGAAGCTCGCAATCGAATTGCTTGACGGCGACGCCGAGTTGTTTGGCCAACTCACGACGAACATAGATTGTCGTGCGACGCCAGAGCTCGGGACACGTGGCGTTCCAGAGGATTGATCGCTGGTAGTCGTAGCAGTCAGAGCACAGCGGTTCACCGAGTACCGACTCGTCTTTGCCGTGTCGCTTCCAACACGTGAGCGACTTACCATGCACGCAGCGTTGATTACCTGCGCCAGGATGACAGGGCGCGCGGTCACCCGAACGAGTCCCGTGGACGGCACCAAAGCTCGGTGCGGTGAACGTGGCAAAGACCATCGGGTGTTGCGACACTGATTCGGGCACGCCCTTGCCACCCGACATCCCGGCTCGCACGAGCATTCGCGCGTCGCTGGCGTAGGTAGCAGCACACGAGGGACAGCGCGTCGCTCGCCTCGTGCCACAGGCCTTCAAGAGAACGCCGTCGGGTTCGTCGTTCGTGGAATACGTGCGGAGAATCTCTCCGGTCGCGCTGTCCACTGACGTCACGGCGCCGATGAGACGAATCGGATGTGAACACCAGCCACAACGCTCACCCTGGTCGTTGAACCGGGCCAGGGCCATAGCGCTGCGCGACCTCGCAATGACACCACTGAGGACTCGTTCGTCGAGTACCGCGCTGAGAGCAGACGATTGCATTAGTAGCTCACTGGTCCCGAGTCAAGACTTCGCAGTTGACGGGCCCGTTGCACCAGCGATTGCAGGTCGTCGTCATCCAGGTGAAAGCCCTTCAGTCGCACCGGGGTGTCCCCTTCGTGCAACAACAGCCCGACTCCTCGGTGAGCACCGGCAATGTCCGAAGCCGAGAAGCCCTCTGACGCCCAACCACTTCCGAGTACGGTGTCACTCGCGTCGCGCGTCGCACAGCGCAGCGCCCAGCGAAACCCGAAGAGATCGCGCAATGTTGAGGGCACAATGTCGATCGAGGGCTTCTGCGTGGCCGCGAGCACGATGATCCCGGCGGCTCGTCCCCGCGCGACGAGACCCCGCAGCAGTTCGGCGAAACGCTGGGCGAACTTCTTATCGGTGCCCGCGACGTAGAGCGCGAGCTCGTCAATCACGACGACGTGCAGGCGCAGCCCCTCGGCGCGAGTGACTTTGCGGAGATTGCGACGCAGGAGTTCTTGATAACGAACGTCCATCTCAACGGTCAGCTCTTCGAGGACCGTGATGGCGCGCTCCACGTCGTGGCCAACGAAGACCCGTGCGCACGCTGACCACGCACTGAGTTCGACCACTTTGCCGTCGAAGAGCCAGAGGTCCACTTCGGGGTCGAGCGCCGCCGCCGCGACGAGCAACGACAAGGCCACTGACTTGCCCGCGCCGGGTTCGCCGCCCAGGAGCACGTTGCGCTCGGGTAGCGACAGAGTCACGACATCGCCGTCCTCGTCGACGCCCACGGGTATCGGGTCCCAGAGGCTGGTCCGCTTCACGTCGAGCAGCGGGCATCGCAGTGACGCAATGGCGAATGGGTCGTCACTGGTGATGATCAGTGACACGAGGTTCCGCTTCGCCGGGTTCGCCACGCAGCGAACCTGGCGCACCCCGAGCGACGCCGCGAGGACCGCTTCGACCTTCACGAGGTCGTCGATGGACGTGCCGCGCCAGAGCCCGAGCTCCACCCGGTCACCGAAGGTCGTGCGCGTGATCTTGTGGATGTGGGGCCGCTTCTCGCTCAGCACTCCGGGCAGCGCGTGGAACGCTGCTTCGAGGTGTCGACGCACGCTCGATCGGTGCAACAGCCGCCCGAGGAATCGGCGAAGTGGACCGATGCAGAGGGCGGTCGTTACGAGCGCGACCGGCGCGGCGATGGCGAAGAACAGACCGAGGCGCACGTAGAGCCAGAGCCCAAGTCCGGTGGGCAGAGCGAGCAGCACGAGTTCGACGCGCCAGACGGCGAGCTGGCGCAGCAGTTCATCGAGCATTTCGTCGGTCATCGAACGTGAGTTGGTGGGAGAGTTCATTGGAAGTTCCTTTCGAGAAGGGGAAGGTGCCCCGAGAGAGAGAGTTCTCTCGGGGCACACCTCCTTAGGCCGCGACCGGGGCCTTGGTCGCGGGACCGGACAGGACTTCCACTCGCTCGGCGCGGAAACTCACGCCGTTGCGATCACCCATGGCCCACGTGGTCGCCACGAGCCCGGTCACCTTCACCTGGCCGCCGAGCACGAGACCCTTGGGCTCGTTGCTCACCTTGACGTTGATGATGTCCGCGCCGTCACTGCCCAACGCGACGACACCGACGGTGAAGATCGGCTGGCCGTTCGCGTCAACGCGGGGTAGCTTGGAGTCAAAGTCGAGTACCGGCTGGGGCGGGGCCACGACGATGAAGGTGAGGTTGCTGGTTTCAATAGGGAGACGCATAGCGCTCCTTTCATGGTGAGTACTTCTCGTCGCACATTGCGACCTCACCATCAAGCCCGAAAGTTGCGTAACTTTCGTCCACTGGCGCAACGTTGCGTCACACTTTGAGGAAACTTTGAAAGTTGAAGAAAGTTACGCTGAGCCGTTGATGCCCCATCCGTGTTGTTCGTCGTGTTACGGCGACGTGGCAGAGTGGGTCCATGAGGAACGTGCGTCTCGAAGCAGCGATGGCCAAGAGTGGTCTGTCGTCGCAGGGACTCGCCGAGGCCGTGGAAAAGACGCGCAACGCCGTCGACAAATGGTTGAATGGAACCATTCCTCGACTGGAAACCCAGATCGCCGTCGCCGACGAGTTGGGAGTGGACCACTCGTGGTTATGGCCCCGCGACGAAGTCGGCGTTGCGGCGGCCCGTGAGGAGATCGTGCGAGCCTGGGCGCGCCGTTCGGACTGTCCGCCCGACTACTGGTGGAACCTCATCGTGGACACCAAGCAGCACGTTGACATCCTCGGCTACGCCGTACTGTTTCTGACGGAGAACCACCCCGATCTGACGAGCGTGCTCGGCGAAATAATTAAGAACGGCGGTTCGGTGAGGATTGTCATCGCCGATCCCCACGGTCAGGCCGCGCGCGATCGCGACACCGAGGAAGGACTCGACGGCCTGCTGCTCGCGAGGATTCAGTCCTCCATCAAGTACCTGCGCCCCATCGTCGAGGCGGGTGCGTCACTTCATTTTCAGAACGCGCCCATGTACAGTTCCGTCTTTCGTTTCGACGACGACATGCTGGTGACGCCACACCTCTTCGCAACCCCCGGGAAGATGGCGCCGCTCTTTCACTTTCGTCGAATCGGCTCCGGGGGCATTTTCGACCAGTACGTGACGCATTTTGAGGGGCTGCTCGCCCATGCGACACCGCAGTCGCCGAGCACGGTAATGATGTTGAAGAAATCGCCAAGGCGCGAAGAAACCCTAGAGAACCACTCTGTCACGAAGGAGCGACCGTGAGCCGCATCGAACACTTCGAAGAGGATTCCGCCCCTCGGGCCAATCGAGTCGTGCCCGCGGCGTCCGCCGTAGTTGTAAACGACACGGATCGAATTCTGCTCATCAAGCGCACTGACAACGGTTTGTGGACGATTCCCGGCGGCGCTATGGAGCCCGGCGAAAGTATCGCTGACTGTTGCCGTCGTGAGGTGCTCGAAGAGTCCGGCATTGAAGTTGACATCACCCGGCTCATCGGCATCTACAGCAACCCCCGTCACGTCATTGAGTACGCCGACGGCGAGGTCCGCCAACAGTTCTCGGTCTGCTTCGCGTGTCGCCCGGTCGCGGGGGAACTCACCACCAGTGACGAGTCGAGCGAGGTGGGTTACTTCACGCTCTTCGAACTAGCGACCATGGATATCCATCCGTCGATTCGACTGCGAATCACTCACTTTGGCGAATCTCGCCCCGATCCGGTGATCGCCTAAATTATGGCGTCCGGCTCGACTTCGGCGAGTCGTAGCTCTACTCGGCGGAACGCGCCACGAATAACGTCGTCGTCAGCTTCGAGCCCGCGTACAACGACGTGGTCATCGCCGTAGCGGTCGCGAATTTCATGCAGTCGCTCGTCCAGGGACAGCCGCGTCCCGTCGGGACCGCACGACAGGTCGCAGTAGGTCAGAATGTCAGCCACCAAGCTCATCTCCCTTGGGAACTGGGCAAACTCGTCGGAGAACCCGCGAAGCGCCGTCTCAGCGGCACCCGAACCGTGGTGTGCGACGAGACAGGCCAACCGGTGCTCGCCCAACTCTTCGAGGTGAAGTGCCCCATCGAGGTGATGGGCGCCGGTTGTGGCGAGCACCGGGGCGTAGCCAATATCGTGCAGCCAGGCGGCCGTCACCAGCACCGAGCGGTCGTCGGGATCGTCGAGCAGAACGTCGGCTAATTCAGAGGCGGTTGTCGCAACTGCACGTGAGTGCGCCAAGCGTCGTGGATTGTCCGCCAGCAGCGATGACGCGTAGTTTTCAGCCCACAGACGACGATCCATTACGGATGAGCCTAGGTGCCGTGCCCGCAGAACTCCCTGGGTGACCTAGCCCGTACAGACGAGGACCGAAGAATCTGGCACGATACTTGCGCGAAGCGACTCTGAACAATGGCGTTTCATCGACTTCGGTGAGTAAAGCGGGACTAGATCGAATCTGCCTTCATTGTCCGCTTGTGTACTTCGAATTCATATTTTCGGACATGACAAAGGCCTGAGGCACCCGACGGGAACCTTCGGCCCCCGTCGGGTGCCGCCTGGGCGGTACAGCGGCGAGGCGTGTGAGAACTTTCTTTACGTATTCGAGTACTCAATCCTCACCCGTTCGGTGTATCGAACTGGCGTTGCCCCGACTTCTGAGGTGAAGGTCCGCGCAAACTGAAACTTACTTTGTGGAGCCTTGGTGGCCAGTTCCGATTGTACAAGCACATCCAGAAGACTGCAGGGACCATCCTGCAGTCCTTCGAGCCCCTTGCTTGCTCGCTCAGGCGTCAATCTCCATCAAGTCTTTTTCATTCTCCGAGTTCAGCGATTCACTTCAGCTCGATGCCTCGACGATCCTGCACACGAGCGCATTCTCGCCTTTTCCTATGCTGTCGTGGGCCATACGGCGAACCTTGACGAGAGTCGTACGTAGCTCACGCAGGCTGCGAACCTTGTCGTCGATCTCGAGTATGTGCGTGTCAATGATGTCGAGGACAGTGGCGCATGGAGTTACCCCGGCCTGCTGGAGATCGAGAATGCGTTTGATCTCGTCCAGACTCAAGTCCAGCTCGCGTGCCTGATGGATGAACCGAAGCACATCGACATCGTTCGCGGCGTACGTGCGATAACCCGAGTCAGTGCGCGTGGCAGCAGGAATGAGCCCGCGCCGTTCGTAGAGACGGACGGCCCTTGGAGTGAGGCCCGACCGTTCGGCGACCTGGCTGACCGTGAGGGTGTTCATGTCCTCATCTTATCTCCTTGACTTTGACCCTGCGTCAAGGTTGTACGCTCACTTCGCCGACCACGAAAGCGAATCCAATGAGGTATGTGACGAGATGGATAAAGCGTAGCGAAAGGCTCTCCAAAGAGTCCGGCGCCAGTGCAGTTCGCTTCCCGCCGGGGGTTGACACCATGGCAAGAGTGACGACGAATGCTCCGGAGGCGGCTGGCTACTGGGCGGAGGACCTGCCGGACGGACATGCTCGATTCAGAGCCAGGATCGGCGGGCTGCACTGCTCACTGTGCACGGGCACGATCGAACGGGCGCTCGGCCAGCGAGTCGGGGTCGAGAAGGTGGCCGTCAGCCTGACGCACGAACAGGCGCTCGTTGACTATGACCCGTCTCTGGTCAGCGCCAACGATTTGGTCGACACGCTTCATGACATCGGCTATCGCATCTCTGACCCCCGCAAGCTCCGCTCGTACGAGCAGGAAGAGGCAGAGCTGGTCACAGAGGGGCGTCGGTTGTTCGTCGCCGTTGCGACCAGCCTGACCACGATTGCCCTTATCGTTGACCTGACCAACCGGGCTGCGTACGCCATCCCGGTGCTCGTGGGAGCGTTCCTGCTCGCCGCTTCGTGGTTGGTCCTCCGTGGCCAGGGACGACGTGTCGCCGTCGCGGGCACGGCTGGCGCGGCATTGTTCGCTGGAGCAGCGCTTGGCGTCAATGCCACAGGGCTCTCCCATGGAGCCACCCCCTACGTGGTGGGCGTGCTCGCCGTTGCCGTGGTCTTTGGGCTCGCCGTTCACATTCTCTTTACGGCTGTACAGTCGCTGCGACGGGGAATCTTGAACCAGCACGTCATGTTGGAAGCCGGTGCCTTCGCTGGCCTGGCTGGCGGCATCATCGGTCTGGCGCTCCGGCCAACCGGATACCCCACGGCAGCGTTCTTTGCCGTCTCGGTGCTGGTGGTCAACTATCACGTCTTTTCCGAGTGGCTGTCACTGCTAGTCAAGACCCGCAGTTCCCAGGCAGTACGCCACCTCCTCGACCTCCAGCCCGACACTGCACGGGTTCTCCGAGATGGGATGGAGACCGAAGTGCCCGTCGAGGGCGTCGCCCTCGGTGAGCTGGTCCGGGTACGACCGGGCGAACGGGTGCCCGTCGATGGGACGGTGATCGAAGGCCGCTCAGCAGTGGATCAGTCACTTGTTACCGGCGAACCCATCCCGGTGGACGTGGGTGTCGGGGACACCGTGATCGGAGGGTCGATCAACACCACCGGAACGCTTCTCCTCCAGGTGAGCGCTGTCGGCGAAACGAGCTTCCTGGCTCAGGTGGTGCGGTCGGTGGAGGATGCCCGTGCCCTCAAGCCCGGCATCTTGCACCTGGTGGACCGCATCCTTCGCGTCTACACGCCCGCTGTGCTGTCGATCTCGGTTCTCGCCCTCGTCGGTTGGCTGCTCGGCTCTTGGGCCGTTACAGGCACTGTTGACGTCCAGCGTGCCGTCTTTGCGGCGCTGTCCGTCCTGGTCATGGGGTACCCATGCGCTGCGGGCATCGCTGCCCCACTTTCCATCGTGCGAGGGGCAGGGGATGCAGCAGACCAGGGAATCATCATGCGCACCGGGGAAGCGTTCCAGGCGTTCGGACAAGTCCGCACCGTCGTGCTCGACAAGACCGGCACCCTCACTCAGGGACGCCCCGGCGTGCGCGAGGTGATAGCTCCTGACGGTACGGACTCCGCCGAGGTGCTGAGCCTCGCAGCAGCAGCAGAGACGGCTTCCGAGCATCCCCTTGGTCGGGCCATCGTGGAGGCCGCCCTGGAGCGAGGTCTTGAGATACCACGTGCCGACGAGTTCGAGTCAGTGACCGGCCAGGGCGTCGTCGCTCTCGTCGCCGGTCGCCGGATCGTGGTCGGTCGTCCCTCGCTCGTTGCCCACCAAAACGGCGCCGCCGTCCAGTTGTTTGAGCAGATGGAGGCAGCCGAGGAGACGGGGTCAACAGTGGTAGCGGTCTGCTCGGACAGTCGCCTACTCGGGGCTGTCGTCCTGGCCGACGAACTTCGACCCGATGCCGCTGAGGCAATCGCCTCCATGCGATACGCCGGGCTCGTGCCCGTGCTCGTGACGGGGGATAACCCGCGTGCCGCAGCGGCAATAGCTGCCCAGGCGGGCATCGAAGCCGTCCACGCCGCGATCCTTCCGGGCGACAAGGCGGCCATCATCCGGGACTTGCAGCGCTCGGGCAGGGTGGCCATGGTTGGCGACGGCATCAACGATGCGCCAGCTCTGATGCAGGCTGACGTAGGGCTGGCGATGGGGGGTGGTACTGACATTGCCATGGAGTCGGCCGACATTATCCTCGTCAACAATCGACTGACCTCGGTCATGATTGCTCGAGACATTTCTCGGCGCAGCTACCGCAAGACCCGCCAGAACGTCGCCCTGGCGTTCACCTTCAACGGCTTGGGCATCCCGGCTGCCGCAACAGGTCTCGTCCATCCCGTATGGGCGATGGCGGCCATGGCCGTCAGCGTCACATCTATCTTCGCCAACTCATTGTGGGGTCGCCCTGCCCTGCTGTTCCAAGCCGTGCTCAGCGTCGGGCGGGGTCAACCCGAGGAGGAGACGTCCGGAACTCCGGCAGCGACTTCCCTGCCGGTTGAGGCAGAGGCACTCTCTTCGTCAGACGGCTCCCAACATCCCGACAAGCGAGTGAGGCGATCGTCATGATAACCACGACCATTAAAGTCAAAGACATCCACTGCCGGAATTGTGAGAACACGATCCGAACCACACTCTCACGGCTGCCAGGAGTGGTTCACGTCGTGCCTTCTGCTGAGCGCAACGACGTGAAGGTGAGCTACGACGATGCCAAGATCACCGAAGCCGAGTTGTGTAAGAAGTTATCGGAAGTCGGCTATGAAGCGACCTCCTAGGACTCCCGACACTGATCCAGAGCCCGGACCAGTTTTGGAACCGGATGATGCGCCACACGAACCCACACCCACCCAGGGATGGCGGCGGCTACACAGCTCCGTTACCGGTGGTGCAGGACTGCTCGGCGGCGTCTCCTGCACCGTCTCCATGACTCTTGCTATGCTTGGACTTGTTGGCACCGCCGCAGTGCAGGCGGGGCACTCGGCGGGAGACATGGCTGGCATGACCGCCACCAGCGGGCCAGCGGTGCATTCGTCCGACCCCGTGTTGGCATTCTTCATCGATCACGGCCCCACCATTCTCATCGTCTCCGCAGTTCTTGTTGTCTTCTCCCTTGGAGTACGACGACGCTGGTTTGTTGTACCAGCGCTCGTCGTCGGGGCGCTCATGTACTGGGGCATGTACGCGCAGTCAAGCGTGACGGTGATGTACGTGGCAAGCGGCATCGGGATCCTGGTGTGGATCCTCCTCTTCGTCGCTGTCGGCAGTGCGCGCAGTATCCGTCTAGTTGACCTCACGGGTTGACGAGGGACGCCGACCGCAAACTATCGAAGCGAGTGGCTTTGCCTAACAGCGCCGACATCGTACTGACCGGCACACTGTTCTCATACGTGATACGACGATTCGAGGAAACGAAGAAGTACTCATCCGGAGTACCTGACGGATCGTAGGCGTAACTGAGTGACTTCGACGCGAGGCCCCAGGTCCAGGCTGCGTTGGCGAATGTCGATCCCGCGGCGGCCCTTGCAAACACGGAGAGGTTCGTGACGGCCCCGCGACCAGAACCGAGGTCGCCGTAGAGGTCAAGCACGAGTACGTGCACGTGATCGTGCGCGAGCTCACGTAAATGTTGGGCGACCGCGGGGATGCTCACCACGCAGCTGGCGCATCCAGTGACCACGAACCACACCATGGTCGTTCGTTTACCAAAATATGAGTCGAGGCTCACGGTTCGATCGGACGTTGTTGTGAAGGTGCCGGTTGGCGCGAGTCGGCCCACCGAGGCGTTCGGACGTGACGTCGCTGAAGCCGGATTGACACCGTTCGCCACGATGGAAAGAACCGGTACCAGTAGAACGGCGAGCACCAATCCGAGCACCGGCGCGCGGAACCAACGGTGCCGCAACAAAGACGATCGCACTGATTTCGGTTCACTCGTCACGCGAGCTTCGCCGCCTGTGAGAGGAGATTGGGCATCGTCGTCGACGGTGCGCCATTGACGTAGACGATCCGGCCTTGGCGGCTAAGTAAGTAGTAGATGTCGAGATAACTGTACGGATCGTAGTTTCGAGTGAGCGTGGACGACGACGTGGCAAAGGTCCAATCCGGATTGGAAAACTGGGTCCCGGCGAGCTGTCGACCAAATGCGGAAATGCTCGGACCCGACTGACCGAGGTCGCGGTACAGCTCAATCTCGACCACGTGCACGCCATCGACCCTCAGTCGTGTCACATTCTGAGCCATGGTTTGCGTGCCCGCCTGACACGACGAGCACCACGTGGCCACGAACCACAGCAGGGTCGGCTTTCCTCGAAGCGACGCGACGCTAACGCGATGGCCAGAGGTTGTGGTGAACGTTCCGGTGGGCGCTTCGAGACCCACGGCCCGGGCGGTGCCCATGCGAGAGGCGTTGGGCGACGAAGGCGTTGACGTACTCGAACTGAGGTGTAGTCCAAGAACGGTGGC
>JAJZSX010000032.1 GCA_021849435.1 Actinomycetes bacterium
ATCGGGCTCTTCGGCACGGTGTGGGCGTACCTCAAACTGAAGGACATCGGCATCCACATCAAGGCCAAGATCGACTGGCTCGGCAACATCTCCTTCGCCGCCGGACTCGCCATGCTGCTCACGGGAGTGACCTACGGAATTAAGCCGTACGGTCACTCGCTCACCGGTTGGGGAAACCCTTTTGTGCTGGAGATGGTCTTCGCGGGACTCGCGCTGCTCGTGGTCTTTGGGTTCATCGAGACAAGGGTGCCCGACCCGATGTTCCGCATGTCGCTCTTTCGAATCCGCTCCTTCGCCGCTGGTAACGCGGCGCAATTCCTCGCGGCGGTCGGACGTGGCGGCTTCCAGTTCATGTTGATGATCTGGTTCCAGGGCATCTGGCTGCCCCAACACGGTTACGGCTTCACCGTCACCCCCCTGTGGGCTGGGATCTACATGATCCCCTTCATGCTCGGCTTCGTGGTAACGGGACCGATATCGGGGATCCTCTCTGACCGTTACGGCGCTCGACCCTTCGCGACCGGCGGGATGGTGCTCTCGGCGGCGATGTTCGCGCTCATCATCGCCTTTCCCGCCAACTTCAGTTACTGGCCCTTCGCCGTCGTGATGTTGCTGCTCGGTATCTCGAACGGGCTGTTCGCGTCGCCGAACGCTGCGGCCATCATGAACTCGGTCCCCGCCCGACACCGCGGAGCGGCATCAGGCATGCGGGTAACGTTCGCCAACGCCGGGCTCCCCCTCTCGATGGGACTCTTCTTCACGCTGCTCGTCTTCGGTCTGAACGCCAGCGTGCCGCACGCCATGGCCACCGGACTCGTGGCGCACGGGGTGCCAGCCGCCGCGGCTGCGAAGCTCGCACACGTAGCGCCTCTCGGTTACCTCTTCGCCGCGTTCCTGGGTTTGAACCCGCTGAAGAGCCTGCTCGGGCCGCAGGTGCTGTCTCACCTGGCTCCGCAGCAGTCGGCACTGATCACCGGACGATCCTTCTTCCCCCAACTCATCGGACCGGCATTCAAGCACTCGCTCACTGAAATCTTGCTCTTCGCCGTCGTGATGAGCCTAATCGCGGCCGTCGCCTCGGCGTTGCGCGGCAAGCAGTTCATCCACGAGGACGACGAGTCACGGGCTCAGAAGGCCCGCCTCGCCGCCGTCAGCCTGGGTCAACCAGCCGACGACGTCGCGAGTGACGGCGTGGTACGTGGGTCCGACGGCGCCAGGCCTCGCCAGAGTGAGCCCATCCACTCCGCCCACCACGGTCTCGCGACGCCCGCGAGCGAGCCACCCCAGCCATGAGTGCCGCGCGCGACGAGTTGGGAAGGAGGTCGCGATGAGCATTACCAATATTGTCATCGGCGTCGACGGATCCCCGAGCGCCTATCGAGCCTTCGCGATGGCGCTCGACCTGGCCGAGCGCGAGCACGGGTCCGTGCACGCCTGTTGTGTCGCCCTCGTACCCGCCTTGGCCGCGGCGGGCGCCTTCGTCACGCCCACGCCACCGCTCGACGACCGGCTCGACGACGACCTCGCGAACTTTGTGACCGACGCGCTCAGTCGCGCCCACATCAGTGGCGACTTCGCGTGGCGTGTCGGGGAGATCGCCATCGAGCTCGAATCGCTGGCGGCGGACCTTGCGGCGGACCTCATCATCGTAGGTCGCTCGGCCCATCTGCACCTGCGCGTCGGCGGTGTGCCGCGCCAACTGCTCGCCCGGGGTCACTATCCCGTCCTCGTCGTGCCGTAGCTGACTCCACTGACTGGTCGAGCGGGTCACAGCCGTGACGAGGTAACTCATCAGTCATCCAGGCGTTCGCCACGTCAGATGTCGGGCCGCTGGCCGTACTCGAGAAGGTCCATTTCGAAACACCAACGATCAGGCGTCGCCGACCGTCACGTGCGCCGCCGATCGGCGCGCGAGCCGGTGACGCGAGGCCGACAGTACGGCCGCGAGAACCATGAAGCCCATGGATGCGTAGAAAGCGGCGTGGAGTCCCGTCGCGAAGGCCATAGCGGCGTGGCCCTTCAGATCCGTCGTTCCGACGAAGATCGCGAAGGCGAGGTGCTTGGAGATCGACCGGGAGGCGACCAGGATCGAGACTGCGAAGGAGAAGACCATCCCGATGTTCGCGAACGTGCGTAACACGCCCGAGGCGATTCCAAAGACCTGCGGCGGCGATGCTTTCATCACCGCCGCCGAATTCGCTGGAAAGAAGGAGCTCGAGCCGATCCCGTTGATCACGCTCGCGAGCACCACCAACCACAGTCCGCTTGCGATCTCGAGGTGGGCGTACAGGGCGAGTGCCACCACTTGCAATCCCAGTCCGGTGGTCGCCGGCAGCACCGGCCCGAACCGGTCTGCCATGCGACCCGCCAGGGGGCCAACGGCGGAGCCGACGACGTAACCGGGCACCAGTAGTAACGACGCGTGCAACGGAGAGAGGCCCCTTGACCCCTGTAAGTACATGATGACGAGAAAGAGCGTCGCAAAGTTGGCGAGGCCCTGGAATAGCGAGGCCAGCAGCGACGGCATCATCGTCGGAATCTTGAGCAACGCGAGATCGAGCATCGGTTCGCGCTGACGCGACTCGACGAAGACGAAGACGATTAAGAATACGACTCCGCCCACCAGGTAGGCGACAAGCGAGGCGTCGACGGAGGTGGTGGCCAATTTTGTCATCGCCCAGAGCACGCCGAAGAGTCCGAGGCCCAGTGTGACCATTCCGATGACGTCGAATCGTCGAGGGGACCGCTCCCCGCGCTCGTGGAGCACCCGAATCGCGAGCAGGAGCGCCACCCCACCGATGGGCACGTCGATCCAGAAGATCCAACGCCACGACATGTAGTTGACGATCAAGCCCCCGACCACGATGCCAAGGACCGCGCCGAGGCTCCAGCCGACGGTGTTGTAGCCGTAGGCACGACCGCGCCGCTCGGGTGGGAACAGATCGGCGATCACGGCACCGCTGTTCGCAGTGATGAAAGCGCCGCCGATGCCCTGGAGGAGTCGGAACCCGATGATGGCACCCTCGTTCCACGAGAGCGCACAGGCGAGTGAACCGAGGATGAAGACGGCGAAACCCGCCTCATACATCCGCACTCGTCCGAACATGTCGCCGAGCCGTCCCACCTGGGTCGCGAGCAGCGTGATGATGAGCAGATAGCCCATCACCACCCAGATGACCGAGGACAACCCGATCTTCAGTCCCTTCTCGATCTCGGGCAGGGCGAGCACGACAATCGTCGTGTCCACGGCGGTGATGAGCACACCCGTCATAACAACGACCATCGCGAGTCCGATGTGACTGGTCCCGGTACCCGTTCGAACCGGTGGCGGTGCAGCGGTCGACGTCACGTCTGCCTCGTCCCAGCCACGACGGTGGTCCGCGAATTCGTCGTCATCGCACCGGTGGTCAGTCTGTGGTGTCGCGTCGACCAGGTACTACTCGCAGCTCCATAAGCGCTACCCGACGCGCCGAACGAGCCATAGCCATAGCCATCAAGGTCATCGTCCCTCCCCTTGTACCTCAAGTTGGTCGGCGAGCATCGACAGGACCTCGGCTGACTCGGAGAGTCGACGCACGTCCGCTGCGGCAAGGTTGTCGATCGCGCACGCGACACTCACGACCCGCCGGTCGCGCCACGCATCGACCTTGCGGGCGATGTCACCAGATAACGTCAGTCGAGCGACGCGCCGGTCACGGACGTCAACGTCGCGCGTCACGATCTCGGCTTCGACCATCTGGCGAACGAGCGTGCTCACCGTGTTCGGGGCCAGCGCGAGTTCCGCGGCGACTTCAGCGACCGATGCCCCGGGGTGACGACGCAAGAATCGAACGAACTCCAATTGTGCGCTGCTTAATGAGGACAGTTCGACCGGTCGTCGACCATGACGACGATTGGCCCGCCGGATCCGCGCCATCGCCTCGAGCAACTCGGTCGCCAGGTCGGCGGGTGGGGACGACCCGCGTGGCGTAGCGCGAGCAGTCTGTCCCGTGATCGGTTCGTCGGAGCCAGCGAGCGTGACGGGCCCGGACGCCACCTCTGCCGCGTCATCGACGTGGCCCTCCCTCGATGGTCCCGTCTTCCGTGATTTGCGCGCGTGCACGGACGCATGTTAACTCTGTCACAGAGGTAAGTGCCAGCAATCGCGACGAGGGAGGATCGATGGCGAAGACCGTGCACGTACGCACAGCGGACGGCGAGATGGGTATGTCTGACGCCGAGCCCGATGGGACCGCGCTCGGCTCGGTGGTCGTGCTCCAAGAGGCGTTCGGGGTGAACGATCACATCGAAGATGTAACGAGACGCTTCGCGGCCGCCGGTTACCGAGCCGTCGCACCGCACCTCTTTCACCGCACCGGCGACCCGGTACTCGACTACGAGAACTTCCAAAACGTCATGCCTCACATGCAGGCGCTCAGTGAGGCCGGCTTGACGGCCGACCTCGGTGCCACGTTCGACTACCTGGCGACGGCGGGCTTTGAATTGCCGCACGTCGGTGTTGTGGGGTTCTGCATGGGCGGGAGCGTCGCATTTCTCGCCGCGCGCCAACCGATCGGTGCGGCGGTGAGCTTCTACGGTGGCGGCGTCGTCGAAGGACGATTCGGTATGCCGTCGTTGCAGGACCTCGCGCCCAGCCTGCGTGCGCCGTGGCTTGGACTCTACGGCGACCTCGATCAGGGGATCCCCGTCGAGCACGTGGAACTACTACGTGCGGCGACCGCCAAGGCGTCCGTGCCCACCGAGATCGTGCGATACCCCGACGCGGGTCACGGATTCCACTGCGACGCGCGCGACTCGTATCACGAGTCATCCGCGACCGATGCGTGGCGACGGGCCCTTGATTGGTTCAGCCGATACCTGACCACGTCGTGAACTGAGTCGACCACTCATCACCACGCGGGTTCTTGACAGGTTATTGACCCTTGGACAGGCTCGAGACGCGTTGTGGCGTGCGCGAGCGGGCGGGCATGGTGATCGACGTGACACGCGCGCCGTAGGGTGTCGCCGTGGCCAATGCGTCGGGGTTCTCCCGCAGTACTGAGTTCGAACGGATCATGAGCGCCGCACGAACGCCCGGGTGGAGCTTCGGCCTCGATCGCCGTGGCCAGATCATGGCGACGCGCGATTCGGGTCGAATTGGACTGCCGTGGGTGATCGGGGCAACGAGGAGTGGACGGGGCTTACGCGTCGAGTTATTCCAACCCGGCGACGACACCGAGGCCGGTGGCGTCGTCGTCGGCGACCTCTCGGGCAATCCCCGCGAGATGGGTCGCCAACTGCGCGCTATCCTCGGCGACTTGACGTTCGCCGACGATGGCGACGACAACGAGAGGAACTGACCCAACGCTTTGTGGACGCAAACCTGACCGAATAACTCCCCCGGTCACTGAGGGGACACGTGCCAACCTTCGCTCTCGTGCCTTTCAATTCGAGTGTTCGCGGCTCCGTCGATCTCCTGACGAAACCTCGATCATCGAGCCCGGTGCTCAAGGAGCTGACGTGTCCGCTCGTCCTGCTCGCCCGCGAAGAGCGCGTCGAGGGCGGACGTGAAGAGCGTCTCTTCTGGCGCAGCAAGGTGGAAGAGTGTCAAACACGAGCGCAACTTGAATGCGTCGGGACCGAGCACAGCGTCTGCTCCGAGCGACACGTGCTCGAGAATGGCCGTTAGGGCCGCGCGCAGGCGCGGCCCGAGGAGCGGGTGGGCCAGATACGCCTTCGCCTCGTCGAGGTCGGCGACGCCGTAGAAGTCAGAATTCGCGCTCGTTCCCAAGCCCCGCAACTGCGGCAGTACCCACCAGATCCAGTGACCCACCTTGTGGCCGCCACGAAGTTCCTTAAGGGCATCGTCATACGTACTCGTTTGCGCATCGACAAATCGCCGGAGGTCGGAGCTCGTGGTCACGACTGAAACCGGGGCCGATCCGCCTCATCCCATCGGCGATTCGTGCGAGTCGACTCCCCCACGTCGACACTCTAGTTCCGACGCAAAGATAGTTCGCCTTCACAAATGGACGTTATCGAGCCAGCCTCATACGATGGTCTTGAGGAATGCAGTGTGGCACTCATCGTGATTACCGTGCTTTTTACAACGAGCCTCCTCGGCGCGGTCGCGGTCAATAGGCTTCTCCAGCGATTCTGACGAGGATCGGCGTTAGCGCCAACGCGTGTGTGGGACGGTCGCCGGCACAGCTGGCGTGATGACATTGGCGGTGACCTAGTTGCTCGTCGCCGTCGACCTCACCTCGCTCACCTCGCCTATCCGATCGTTCGAGACCCTCCAGGGCCACCCTGAACCATCGCTACGTGGAACCGTAGCGTCGAACACGATGCCCATCGCCACCGCTGGCAAGAAAATAGAGCATGTCAACATCGTGTCAGCCCTGGGGAAAGATTGGGGTTCCCCAGGTGTCCCGTGCAGTCCAGAGCCAGAGAGACGGCACCAATCTGAAAAACGCGACGCCGCTACTTTTCCACCTGTTCAGTAAGCGAGATTCACCTTCCACTCTTTCAACGCCGGGCACGTCTAGGTAGCAGACAACGGTTCAACCGTCAACCAGACCACGGCTGGATGCTGAGGTGAACCCGGACCCGTGAGCACGAACCACGGCGGCGATGGCGGGTACTTAGGATTCGCGTTGCGCATACCTTGGTGCAGCACTCTGATATTTGCGCCCGACACCGACATATGGAGTACGTACCTCGGCCAGAGACGCTGGTCCTTGAAGTACACCGAATAGCCAACGACGTGGCTCGCCGTACAGGGAAGGGTCGATGGGCAGACCTGCACATCACGTATCAGTCCGGAACGAACCACTCGAGTCACCCCGGAGTAGAGGTCAAAGAGCTGTCGCGCAAACGTGGCGGGATGCACACGAAGCATGATGGAGACGCTGGCGCCCTTGGGAGATGGCACCGTCGTCGTACTCACTGCCGACGACTCACTCAACGTGCCTCGGAGCACACCTTCGCCGAAGGTGGAGACGTAGAGCGTGTTAGCGCTCGTCCAGTCGATTCCGGTAGCGATGATCGGCACCATGTTCCCTTGCACTGACTGCCATCCATCACCCGATTGAGAAATGTACGTGCCAGCGCTCGTGCCAATCGCGACCACAGAGGAATGCGGCGCGAATTCGATAGCTGAGACGAACGAGTACTGCGTGTCCCAGTAGTTTCGAATACCCGCATTGTCCA
The DNA here is from genome assembly GCA_021849435.1 of Actinomycetes bacterium. The sequence continues at coordinate 7,192 of JAJZSX010000032.1, forward strand.
AAACGAAAGAGTGTCCACCGTCCGTGCTCTTCCACACGCCACCATTGCCTCCGGGGAGAGGTATACCGCCCGCAAGGACGATCGACGGGTTAAGCGGATCGTAGGCCATCACGTCAATGGGTCCATTGGCGGCCGGCACAGCAGATTGATGCCACGTGGAGCCTCCGTCCGTCGTGTACTCGATCGAAGTGTTTGACGTGCAACAGTCGCTTATCAACATGTCCTCGCTATTGGTCGGATCGATGGCGATGCCCTGCGCTTCGATGTTCCACGATGTTTTCGTCCACGTACGGCCCCAATCGGTGCTGCGATACACACCGCTGGTGTTCCCGGTATAGAGCGTCGATGGATTGGACGGGTCAACGGCGAATTGTCCCGAAGCACCGGTGTCCAACGTGTCACACGGCCCGGCTGGCAGTCCCGTCGTTGGGCTGAACGAACGTCCGCCGTCACTTGAGACCGACAAACCACTCGACGTACACGCGTAGGCGTACGAGCTGTTACCAGGATTGAAAAGAACGGTGCCGTTCTCGCCTGACCCGGGAATGGGAGTGGTCCACGTCGCACCACCGTCGTAGCTGGCATAGGCGCTGAAGTCCTGTAGTGACGCCAGAATGGTGGAGCCGCTCACGGCGACACCAGTCGTCAGCGAGCTCGTCACACCGGTTGAGAGGCTACGCCACGTGGAACCTGCATCCGTTGTCTCGTAAAGACCTTGATCACTACCGAGAACATAGGTATTGGGGGCACCCGGCCAGGTAAAGGCGGCGCGATTGTCCCACGGCGCGTTAAGGCTACGCCAGGTCATACCCTCATCGGTGCTGACACAGCTTCCGCCTTCACCGGCGATGACCAGCACACCAGCCGCCGCGGTCACGCCCTGGGCGCGGTAACCGCATACCGCACCCAACGAAAGACTCGTCCACGTCTTACCACCATCGGTAGTTCGCAACAGAGACGTCGCACTCGAATACGGCCACTCGACGGCGTAGGCGAGATTAGCGTTGGAAGGATCCACCGCGAGGGACCAAACCGTGGCGGCGCTCGGTGGCGAGTAGGTCGAGATCACATCCGCTCCGAGCCTTTCGATACGACCATCTTGCAGCCCGACGTACGTCGATGGTCCGTTCTCGGCGAGCGCCCGAACGGCGGAATCAAACGTCTCATACATTGACCACGACTGGCCGCTATCACTGCTCGCGAGAAGACCATACGCGGTTGATGCCGTGATGTCTTGGCCCGTGCCAACGAATCCCGTTACGGCGTTGATTCTGTAACGAAGACTCCATGACGTTCCACCATTGATCGACCGATAGATGCCGTTGGTCCACGTGCCCGCCAATACGATCGACGGATTGCGTGGATCTAGCCACAGAGCGCTAACCATCGGATCACCAAGTCCTTGGTCAACTTGCGTCCACGATGTTCCTCCGTCAGTGGACTTGTAGATCCCAGATTCGGCGAAGGGCCCCTGAAACCCCGGACCGACTCCACCACCGACGTACATGATCGATGGGTCTGCGGGGTCAAGTGCGAAGACGTTCGCCTTTCCCGCTGCGGTAACGCCAGTCCCAATGGAAGACGGACCGATGCTCTGCCACGCCACCGAGTACGTACCGCTGCCGTGGGCCTGTAGTTGGAGCGACGCCTGATGGTTTGGATAAGACAGCGCCGCGAAGGGAGTCGCCGCCACGAGTGCAATGACGGTCAGGGGGGTCAGAGACCGGTGCTGTCTAACGCCTCGAGACCACAACTTCGTAAGGGTTTCGTAGGAATTCGCCCGAGAAGCCGGTCCCCAGCCACCTAACAATTGTCGGAGATTCATAGAAACACCCCCTGACGCGCCATCACATTGACAAGCGTTAGTCGTACTATACGCACGGCCCGAAACACGTCGTAGTGATGTACAAACGAAGAGCGAACATTCCAGTGTCCACAGGTAGTTCCGCGTCGATAATGGGCGGACGCCCATCCCTCAGTCACTCGCTTGACTGGCGCTTCGGAAATTAACGGGGTGCGATGGTAGCGAGTAGGTCCCAGTTGGGCTTGCCGGCGTAGAGCAGGGCGCGGACTCGGTAGTTGCGGAACCGTCGAAAGCCAAGGGCCGACCCGCTTCACCCTTTTGACCAGACCGTTGACCGCTTCGGTCGGCCCGTTCGAGAAGTGGGCCTGATGCCAGGCGATGATCTGTTCGCGCCAGCGCTTGAGGGTTCGTCCCAGTGAACGGACCTCGACGGGCCACGAGGGATCGTTCATGTCGCGGATCAACTCGTCGATGAACACACCGGCGAGCTCGTAGTCCGGAACGGTGTAGAGCTCTCGAACGGCTTCCTTGGCGTTGTAACAGGCGGTCACTGCCCCGCGAGGGTCGCCGGCTCGCAACAGTCCCATCACCTTCTCGTGGCTCTTCTCGTTGAGTCGTTCAGCGGCCATGGTGAGAAGTCGCCTCGCGCGGTAGAGGGGGTCGAGTTTGTGACCGCGATGTCCGAACAGTTCGTTCTGCACCCGTCGTCGGCACTCGTCGAGCTTCTGATTGGCGAGGTGGGATCGGACCAGGGCGCGGTTCCTGTCTCTCAACAAGCCCGTCTCCCCAGTCCGTCCCCCGAACCGGACGTGCGACTTCCACCGCATCCGGCTCTCCACAAGACCGTGCCGCTGAACTACTCGACTGCTCCTTCTGTCCCCACCCATGGCGAAGGGATCACCGCACCGCGGTAGCGGTAGCGGGTCACCGGCACTGCTCGACAATCGAACAGTGCCATGCCATCGTGCTCGGGCCACCAGGCGTTCGCCAGGTAGTGCCGTCGCAACCACCCCCAGTTGGCGCGGCGGTGTTTGCGGCGCAACCAATGCACGACCCGCAACCAGGTGAACTGGTGCAGGTAGGCAAAGGTGTCCGCGGACACGCCGTGTCGGAAGTAGTTCGTCCAACCTCTCAGTACGCCGTTGATCTGGCGCAAGAGGTCAGAGAGTGGGTTGTTCGTTCCCTGTTTGGTGATCGCCTTGACCTTGGCCATGATTGAAGAGAGTGACTTCCTCGACGGCCAGGTGTAGACGAACGCTTTGTTCGACCCTCTCTTGACTTGTCGCCGGATGCGAAAACCGAGAAAGTCAAACCCCTCGTCGATGTGGCACACACTCGTCTTCTCCTCGTTGAGCGAAAGTCCCACCGTTGAGAGCACTGCCTCGACACCGCTGCGCAAGCCTTCGGCGTGCGCCTTGGTGCCGTGCACCAAAATCACGAAGTCGTCAGCGTAACGAACCAGTCGGTACGTGGCCTCTCCGTGACTTCGCCGTGTGGCGCGCTGCGTGCGCGTGGCCATGTCACGCTCCCAGGCTTCAACGAAATGTTCGTCGAGCACCGAGAGGGCGATATTGGCCAACAACGGCGAGAGGATGCCACCTTGGGGAGTACCGCTCTTGGTGTCCCTGGTCACGCCGTCCTCGGAGAGGACACCCGCGTGCAAGAACGCCTTCACCAGTCCCACGACGCGCTTGTCAGCGACGCGACGTCGCACTCGGTCCATAAGGGCCGTGTGATCGATCTCGTCGAAACACGCCGTGATGTCACCTTCGAGCACCCAGGTGTAGCCCTGGGTGGCGAACATGTGAATCTCGGCAATCGCGTCGTGAGCCCGGCGACGAGGGCGGAAGCCGTAACTACACGGCTTGAAGTCCGCCTCGAAGATCGGTTCGAGGACCAGTTTGAGACTGGCTTGGACGATGCGGTCCGTGGCGGTGGGAATGCCCAGGCGACGCAGTTTGCCGTTCGCCTTGGGGATCATCCGCTCGCGCACGGCCAGCGGAGCGAACCGGTTCGCCTTGAGATCATCTCGCAGCGTGAACAGGATCGCTTCCGCGAACGAGTCGAGGTCGCGCGGTTGCACGCCGTCGACACCGGCCGATCGTGCCCCTCGATTCGACCGCACCCGCGACCACGCCACCGTGAGGAAGGCGGGATCGCAGACGAGGTTGAACAGGTCACTGAACTGACGTTGGGGGCCGTCAGTCGCCCATTGGTGCAGTTTGGTCTGAATTCCCAGTACCCGGGCCGACGCTTCTGCGAGCGTTGGCCACGATGCGTCGGTGTTCACCGGCGACCTCCTAGCGTGTCAGTACTTCTCCTGCGGTCCTGCTGGATCCCTTCGCCATGTGACCGGCTTTCCCAGCCTCGGACTACTACGGATCCTCCGCCCCGTTTCGGCGTCATCAGTCGACGATGGACCTGCCCGTCTTCGTGCGGGCAGCACGAAGGGAGGGGCGACGTCGAGACGGTTCCCACGTTCACTGCGTTCCGGTTGACAGGATCGGTGTCCAGCTCTGCTGCTGCGGCCTCGCCACGACTACGCCGCAGGCTTTCGTCGTGGCCTCGTAGTCGACATGAATAACCGACGTTCGAGTTATGCCCGCTGGTCGCCCAGGGACAATGCGCACCGCGGCCCAACCCATATCCACCAGGTTGGAGTTGGTTCCACGCTTAAGCAGGTTCAACCACTGATTCACTTTCGTTACACCTCTCTGTCTTGTTCGCCGGACCCGAGCCGTCTGGCAGTGCCGACTCGTCCCGTCTTTGTCAGGGCTGCTTCCCGCCCTCGCGAGCATCTCCTCGCTCAGACTGCCCTCAACTTCACCGGACTGCTGCGACAGTCCGGCGGGGTGGGTCTCTCACCCGCCCCCGGTAACGCAGCGCCTCGTGGCGCACCTTCACGACGTGGAAGGGGTCGGCTATCTGAGTCGCCCAGGGCAACGCCTCGGTGAAGACCTTGCGGTAGGGGCCCGAGAGGTCGAGCGTGGCGTAGGAAACGCGCAAGCGCCAGTCACAGGTGCGTTTCTCTATCCAGTTGGTCGGTGCGTGGCTGTCTCGACCAGGCACGACGTCGAGCAGTTGGCCACTGCCCACGTCCACGATCTGGGTGGAGAAGTGCTGGCGTCGGTAGGGGCCCTCGCGCACGAAGAGCGTCTCGTCGAGCCCCAGCGCCGCCACGAGTCCGAAGCGGTGCTCGTCGTCGTCAACGAGGGCTTCGCCGTAGCGAAGGAGGGTGTCGTTGATCGTGTGCCAGTCACAGCCGAGTTCCTCGGCGACTTCAGCGACGCTGCGCCCGTACTTGCCGATCTGAGTGGTCAGCCAACGGCCGGCCCGGTCGGTGACGAGGTGTCGGGGAAAGGCGATGCGGGTGTCGACCTCACTCCACGAACCCTTAGGGCAGTCGGCATCGGGACAGAAGAAGCGTCGCTTGTGCCACACCACACGCGTCGGT
>JAJZSX010000033.1 GCA_021849435.1 Actinomycetes bacterium
GCCGACCGGGTGTGAGCGGCGCTTCGCGAAGGGGCGCTCGACGGCCCACTTGGTGACCAGCAGCAGCGCCTCGACGACGATGGCGCTGGACATCTTGGATTCGCCGCGCGTGCGGTCGGTGAAGGAGATCGGCACCTCCACGATCGTGGCCCCGGCCCGGCGGGCCCGGAAGGTCATCTCGATCTGGAAGCCGTAGCCGTCGGCGGTGACCGTGCGGTAGTCGATCAGGCGCAGCGCGCGGTCCGAGTAGACGCGATAGCCCGCGGTCGAGTCCTTCACCCCGAGCCCGAGCATCAGCGACGCGTACTGGTTCCCCCCGCGCGAGAGCAGCAGGCGTACGAGTGACCACTTGGGGATGGTCCCGCCGCGCACGTAGCGCGAGCCGATGACAACGTCGTGTTCGGCCGCGGCCGCGAGCAGCGCCGGCAGGGCGTGGGGGTCGTGGGAGAAGTCGCAGTCGATCTCCACGAAGTGGTCAAAGCCCCGCTCGATCCCCCAGGCGAAACCCGCCCGGTAGGCCCCGCCGAGCCCGCTCTTGGCGGGACGCTCCAGGATCGAGACCGATCCGAGCTCCTCGGCGAGCTGGCGGGCCCGCGCGGCCGTGCCGTCAGGGCTGCCGTCATCCACGACCAGGATCGACGCCTCGGGCACGACGTCGCGCAACGTACGCAGCATCGGCTCGATGTTCAGGATTTCGTTGTAGGTCGGCAGTACGACGAGCGTGCGCACCGATCGATTCTACTCGGCCGACCAGGGCGGCCGAAGTGCTGAAGTACCGGCCCCGAACGTGTAAGGCTGGTAGCGATGTCGCCCGACTCGCCAAAGCCCCGCTTCGCGATACCCCGCGAGATCCGCATCACGGTCAGCTTTGGCCTGATCATCTTCGTGCTCGCCTACTTCGTCGTGCCCCAGTTCGCCTCGGGGCGCAAGTCCCTGCACCTGCTCGCCACGATCAACCCGGTGCTCGTGGCCGTGGCGGTGGCGTGCGAGATGGCAGCCATCTACGCCTACGTCGAACTGACCCGCACGGTGCTCTATCCCTACTCCCCGCACCGCTTCGACACCCTGCGGGTCAACCTCGCGGGCCTCGCGATCAGCCACGTCATCCCCGGGGGCACCGCGCCCGCGGGCGCGCTCTCCTACCGGATCTTCAACCAGCTCGGGGTGCCCAAGGAGACCAACGCCTTTGGCCTGGCGACCCAGGGCACCGGCTCGGCGGTGGTGCTCAACATCATCTTCTGGTGTGCGCTCGTGGTCTCGATCCCCCTGCGGGGCTTTAACCCCGCCTACGGCTTCGCCGCGCTGGCGGGCGTGTTCTTGCTGCTCGCGTTTTTCGGCACGCTGATCCTGCTCACGCGCGGCCAGCGCCACGCCGACAACTGGATGCGCGCGATCGTCGCCCACATCCCGCGGATCGACCCCGACAGGGTCTCGGCCCTGCTCGGGAAGGTCGCCGACCGGATCAACGTCCTGATCAACAACCGGCGCACCCTCTGGTGGGCCTTCACCTGGGCCGGACTCAACTGGCTGTTCGACGCGGCGTGCCTCTGGGTATTCATCTGGTCCTTCGGCCACGTCATCTCGCCCATCGACCTGCTCGTCGCCTACGGGCTCGCCAACGTGCTCGCGGCGATCCCGATCACACCGGCGGGACTGGGCGTCGTCGAGGGCGTGCTCATCCCGACCCTCGTCGGCTTCGGCGTGCCCCACAGCCAGGCGATCCTCGCGGTGCTCGCCTATCGCTTGATCAACTTCTGGATCCCGATCCCCATCGGCGGAGCCGCCTACGCCAGCCTCGAGTGGCGCAAGGCGCCCCCTAATGGGTCGACAGGGGCCGCGCCCGTGCCAGCGCCCGACGCTTGAACTCGGCCTGGGCCGAGAACTCCGTGACCGGCTGGACCCGGCGCCAGCGCCGGTCGGTGCCGAGCACCCAGGTGAACTCGTCGTCACGCCAGGTGACCTCGAAGGCGTCGCGCAGCTCCTCGCGCAGCCCGTCGTCCTCGATCGGCACCAGCACCTCGACGCGGCGGTCCAGGTTGCGCTCCATCAAGTCCGCCGAGCCCATGTAGACCGACGAGCCCTCCTCGCCGGGATTGCCGAAGATGAAGACCCGCGAGTGCTCAAGGAACTCACCCACCAGGCTGCGCACCACGATCGTGCTCGACAGGCCGGTGACCCCCGGGCGCAGGCAGCACAGCGTCCGCACGGCCAGGCGGATCGGCACCCGCGCGTCGCTCGCCTCGTAGAGGGCGTCGATGATCGCGGGGTCGGTGAGCCCGTTCACCTTCATGTCGATGCGCCCCGCCATCCCCCGGTCGCGCTGGCCGTTGATCAACTCGATGATCCGTGTACGGGTCATGGTCGGGCTGACGATGATCTTCTCGTAGTCGGCGTTGCGCGCGAAGCCGGTGAGGAAGTTGAAGAGCTCGCCCACGTCGTGGGTGATGGCGGGATCCGCGGTGAGCAGCCCGAAGTCCTCGTAATTGCGCGCGGTCTTGGAGTTGTAGTTACCCGTGGCGACGTGGGCGTAGCGCACGGTCCGGTCGCCTTCGGCGCGAACGACGAGGGCCGTCTTGGAGTGGGTCTTCAGGCCGACGACGCCGTAGACCACGTGCACCCCGGCGTCCTCGAGGGCCTTGGCCCACTCGATGTTGGCCGCCTCGTCAAAGCGCGCCTTCAGCTCGACGAGCGCGACGACCTGCTTGCCTCGTTCGGCGGCGCGGATGAGCGAGCCCACGACGGGTGAGTCGCCCGAGGTGCGATAGAGGGTCTGCTTGATCGCGACCACCTTGGGGTCGTCGGCCGCCTGGGCGATGAACATCTCGACCGAGTCACTGAAGGATTCGTAGGGGTGGTGCAGCAGCAGGTCGCCCTCGCGGATCACCGCGAAGACGTCCCCGACGTGGTCCCCGGCGAGCAGGCGCGGCGGGGTGAGCGGCGACCAGCCCTCGCCCTTCAGGTCGGGGCGGTCGAACTCATAGAGGCTCCACAGGTCGTGCAGGCCCAGGGGGGCGTCTGAGACGTAGACGTTCTCGTGGTTGAGCTCGAGCTGCTCGACGAGCAGGTCAAGGAACTCCGCGGACATCCCGCGCAGGATCTCCACGCGCAACGCCTCGCCGAAGCGTCGCCGGCGCAGCTCCACCTCGAGGGCGACGAGCAGGTCGTCGGCCTCGTCCTCTTCGAGCGTGAGGTCCGCGTTGCGCGTGACCCGGAACAGGTCGGCCCGTCCGATGGACATCCCCGGGAAGAGCCGGCCCAGGTTGGCCACGATCAGCTCCTCGAGCAGGCACCAACGGCCCGGCCCAGCGGGCAAGAAGCGCGGCAGCGAGCTCGGAACCTTCACGCGGGCGCTGCGCTCCTCGCCCGTCTCGGCGTCGCGCACCGCGACGGCGATGTTGAGCGACAGGTTCGAGATCATCGGGAACGGGTGGCCGGGATCGACGGCGAGGGGCGTCAGGACCGGGTAGACGTTCTGTTCGAAGTACCGGTTGAGCCGCGCGTGCTCCTCGACGTCCAAGTCGACGTAGCGGATGATGGTGATGCCGCTGCGCGCCAGCTCGGGCAGCAGGCCATCGAGCACGATGCGGTCCTGGCGCTCGATCAGGGCCAGCACGCGCTCGCGGATCGCGTTCAGCTGCTGGCGCGGGCGCACGCCGTCGACCGAGGGCGTCTGGACGCCCGCCGCGACCTTGTCCTGGAGACTGACCACGCGGACCTGGAAGAACTCGTCGACCATGTCCGCGAAGATCGCGACGAACTTGCAGCGCTCCAGGATCGGCAGGCGCTGCTCCTCGGCGAGGTCGAGCAGCCGGGCGCCGAACTCGAGACGCGAGAGCTCGCGGCTGGAGAAGCGTTCGGGGCCGAAGGCCTGAACGTCGAAACTCACCTCACCCCTCTCGGCTCGTACGCCAACCCTACGACTACTCTAAGAGCGTGGCGAAGCACTCGCGCGCGTTGGCGCCCCCGACGCTTCCAGACGCCGACGAGGCCACGCCCGCGCGGCGCTCAACCGAACTCGGCCTCATGGTGCTGGCGTGGATCATCACGTCGGCCTTCTACGTGCTCGCCTGGCTCGGCGCCGTCGGCCACCTGCCGCCCGACCTCTGGCTCTTCCTCGTGGCGATGGTGGCGATATCGCTGTCGATGCACGTCGCGATTCGCCACTACGCGCCCCAAGCATCCCAGGTGCTGCTGCCGATCGCGACACTGCTCAACGGGATCGGCTACGTCGAGATCGCGCGCTGGGACCCTCACCAGGCCGCCTACCAGTCGCTCTGGTTCCTCGTGAGCGCCGTCGGGCTCGTGATCACCCTGGCGCTGGTTCGCCACGTGCGCGACCTGGACCGTTACCGCTACACCTCGCTGCTCGGGGCGATCGGCCTGCTGCTCTTGCCCCTGGTGCCCGGCCTTGGCATCAGCGTCGGCGGTGCGCGTCTGTGGATCGGCCTCGGACCGATCACCTTCCAGCCGGTCGAGGTCGCCAAGATTCTCCTCGCCTTCTTCTTTGCGTCCTACTTCGCGGCCAACCGGGATTTGCTCTCCACCCCCACCCAGCGCATCGGACGCCGCCAGATCGTCCCGCCGCGGACCCTGCTGCCGATCCTCGCGGCGTGGGGCTTCGCGCTGGTGATCCTCGGCGCGGAGAACGACATCGGCTTTGCGATGCTGCTGTTCGCGCTCTTCGTCGCGATGCTCTGGGTGACGACGGGCCTGAAGACCTACGTCTTGATCAGCGTCGGGCTCTTCGCGGGCGGGGCCCTCGTCGCCGCCAAGTTCTTCAGCCAGGTCCACCAGCGCGTCAGTCTCTGGATCGACCCGTGGTCGGCAACGAACTTCGCCTTCTCCCACCAGCTCGCCTACGGCTGGTTCTCGCTCGCGGCCGGTGGCATCACGGGTACGGGCCTCGGGCTCGGCCAGTCCGGAACGATCCCCGAGATCACCTCGGACATGATCATCGCCGCCGTCGGCGAGGAGCTCGGCCTCCTCGGCATCGTCGTCGTCTTAAGTCTCTTCGTGCTCTTTGTCGGCGAGGGGTTCCGCATCGCCCAGCGCGCCCACTCGGACTACGTGCGCCTCGCGAGCACCGCGCTGACCGCCGTCGTCGGGCTCCAGGCTTTCTTCATCATGGCCGGGGTCCTGCGCCTGCTGCCCTTCACGGGGATCACCCTGCCCTTCATGGCCTACGGCGGCAGCTCGCTCGTGGCCAACTACATCATCGTGGCGCTGCTGCTGCGGATCTCGCACGAGAACAGCCTCGATTTGCGCGGCGGGGCGATCCGCCGCGTCGAGTTCAAGCGTCGCTAAATGGCTCGAGGATGCTCTCGAGGCATAGGATCGGCGCTACGACGGGCTGGCGCAGCGCGAGGATCAGCGCGTCACTCGTTCGACAGTCGAGCACCTCGCGCCCGCGCGGGGTCATCAGATCCAGTTCGCCGTAGAAGATGCCGGCCTCGTAGCGCACGACCTTGGCGGCGATGACGTCGGCTTGCAAGCGCGTCAGGACCGTCGAGAAGAGCTCGTGGGTGCTTGGACGCCGACCCGCGCGGTTAAAGAGCGCCGCGTGCAGCGCCGTCGCGTCCGCGAGGGCCATGGGGATCGAGACGTTGCGGTAGGGGGCCTCGGCCTCCATCAGGTGCACCGCCGGCGAGGTGTCGGCCAAGTCGAAGGTCACCGACTCCACGTGCACGACCCGGAAGGTCTCCACGAGCCGGTCGGCGGGCTTCACGTAGGGGACTGGGCCGTCGCCGACCGCTTCGACCTCGTCGCTCACGACCCACCCCTTCGCCTCGAGACCGACAGCACGAGCCCGCCGGCGCTGTAAAAGACCAGGACCGCCGAGCCGCCGTAACTCAGCAGCGGCAAGGGAATCCCCGTCACGGGCATGATACCCATGGTCATCCCGATGTTCTCGAAGCAGCTGAAGGCGAAGAAGATGAAGACCCCGAGCCCGAGCACCCGGCCCATGGTGTCCTTGGCCGTGCGACCGATGCGGAACATGCGAAAGGCCACGAAGGCGAGCAGCAGCACGATCAGCACCGAGCCAATGAAGCCGAGCTGCTCGCCGATCGCGGTGAAGATGAAGTCGGTGCGCTGCTCGGGGACGTAGCCGAGCACGGTCTGAAGCCCCTGGAAGAGCCCAGCGCCGCGCAGCCCGCCCGAGCCGATGGCACTCTTGGCGTTGGAGACTTCGTAGATCAGTGGCGCGAGGGCCGGGTTGGTCGAGTTCTGGTTGAGGAACGAGACGAAGCGGTCCACCTGGTACTTGTGCAGTAGGTCGAAGTAGACCGACCCGGCCACCCCAGCCGAGCCGACGATCGCGAGGAAGGTCATGAACCGCGGCGGCACCCCGGCGATCACCATCATGGCCGCGACCACGAGCACGATGATGATCGCGGTCCCGAGGTCGGGCTGGAGCACGATCAATAGCAGCGGCGTGGCGCCCATGACGAGGATGCGCACCACGTCGTACATCGTCAGCCCGTCGGCGCGGCGCTGGGTATAGGTCGAGACCGCGAGGATGATCACGAGCACGGTGAACTCACTCGGCTGGACCTGGATGAAGCCCAGGTTGTACCACCGCTGCGCGCCGAGCGCGCTCTGACCGGCGACGAAGACCCCCGCGAGGGCGAACAGCGCGATCACGTAGAGCGGGGTCGCGAGGATCTCGAGGCGCCGGTAGTCGATGCGCGAGATGCCGTACATGATCACGATGCCCGTCACGACGAAGATGCCCTGGCGCTCGAGGTAGTAGTGGGGGTTGTAGCCGGCGTTCACGAGCGCGGTGCGCGTCGCGGAGTAGATCATCACCACCCCGACCAGCCCCAGCAGCACGAGCCCGACGAAGAGGCTGCGGTCCATCGACTCGCGCCCGCGCATGCGCGAGGTGATCGCGCGCGCGTCGCTCACCGGATCGCCTCGAGCAGCGCGGCCCCGTCGATGGGCGTCTCGAACCACCACGAGAGCTGGCGCGCGGCTTGGTACGCCAGCATCGCAAGACCATTCACCACTCGACAACCGCTCTCTTCGTACTGCGCCAACCAGGGGGACACCCGCGGCTCATACGTTATATCGACCGCCACCGCGCCGGGCTTCGTGGGAGTCGTCGGCACCGCCACGCGGCCCTCGATCGGCGTCGCGTTCACGATCAGATCGGCCCGATCATCACCGTCGACGCCTTCGGCGACGACGTCGTAGGCCAACGCCAGGGCCCGCACCGACGCCGCGGAGCGTCCGAGCACCCTGACCCGGGTCGCGCCCGCGAGGGCCAGGGCGTCGACGATTGCGCGCGCGGCCCCGCCGGCGCCGAGCAGCACGACCGTTCGACCCGCGACGTCAAAACCGAGCTCACCGCGCAACGAGTCGACGAAGCCCGCGCCGTCGGTGTTGGCCCCCTCGATGCGCCCCTGACGCACGAGGAGCGAGTTCACGGCGCCGATGCGCGCCGCCGCCTCGTCGAGGTGCGCACAGAGCGCCAGCACCTGGGTCTTCAGGGGCATCGTCACCGAGAGGGCATCGTAGGAACCCGCGAGCAGCGCCGCCACGGTGTCGACGTCGCCGCTCGCGACCTCGATGCGCGTCGATGTCCCCGTTACCCCCGCGAGTGCCATGCCCGCCTCGTGCAGTTGGGGCGAGAGCGAATGGGCGATCGGCGAGCCGATGACCCCGACGCGCCAGTTCACCGGACCCCGTTCGCGGCGCCGATGCGCTCGTTGGCGAGCTGCTGGGCGAAGGTGGTGGCGAAGGCCTCGGTGCCCGAGCGGTTCACGACCGTGAAGTACAGCCAGGGCCCCGGCGGCGGGTTCAGGACCGCGCGCAGGGCGTCACGCGAGACCGTGCAGATCGGCGTCGGGGTGAGACCAGCGACCAGGTACGTGTTGTAGGGCGATTTGGTCGTGAGCATCGCGTGGGTGACCGTGCCGCCGTCCATGCCCAGCGCGTAGAGCACCGTCGCGTCCATCTGCAGTGGACCGCCCCGCGCGAGGCGGTTGTAGATCACCCGAGCGACCTTGGGCATGTTCCGAGGGTAGTAGCCCTCCTTGTCGACGATCGACGCCGCCGTGATCAGCTGATACGCGCTCAGGCCCGCGCGGGTCGTGCTCGGGTCGAGTCCGAGCGAGGCGGCCTGGGCGTCAAAGGCTGCGACCATCTCGCCGAGCAGTCGTCGCGGCGTCAGCTGGGGCGTGATGCGGTACTGCCCGACGCCAATCAGTCCCTCGAGCGATCCCGCCGGGTGAAAGGGGCTCGAGGTGGCGAGGGAGGCCGCGTCGGCTAGGAAGTGGTCGGCGTAGGTCGCACCCTCGCGCGCGGCGACCTGCAGGGCGACCTCGTGCAGGGTGAGCCCGGGGGTGACCGTCACGAGCGGTGCGGCGAGCACGCCCTTCACGACGGCGAAAGACGAGCGCTGGTGGAACTGGTAGGTCCCGGGATAGACCGTCGGCGCACCGAGCAACAAGTCGATGCGAAAAGCGAGGGGGCTCGCGATCACCCCGGCGCGGTGCAGCTCGCCGGCGATGACCGAGAGCGAGTCGCCCGGGTGCACGGTGATCCGCACCAGGCGTCCCTCGCCGCCGAGTGGGTAGGCCTGCAGGAAGAACCACGCGAGCACGAGCGCCATCGCGCCGAGCGCACCGCCGAGGATCCACCCCACCGCCTTAGGGCGCACGAAGACCGTCAAGGTAGTGCTCGAGCAAGATGACGGCCGCCGCGCTGTCGACCCGATCGCGGTGATCGGCCGCGCGGTGCCCCGCCGCGTGCAGTCCCCTCGTCGCCTCGCGCGTGGTCAGGCGCTCGTCCCACTGGATAACCGTCGAGTGGTGCAGCGCGGCGCGCAACTGGTGAAAGAGCCCGTCGGCCATTAGCGTGCTCGCCGTCTCGCGACCCGACAGGGCGACCGGTCGGCCCACGACCACGAGGTCGACGAACTCCTCGTCGACCATCTGGCCGATGCGCACGAGCAGCGAGTCGTCCACGCTGATCGCCGGGCGCGGAAAGGCCATCGTGCGCGCGGAGTCGCTGATGGCCACGCCACACCGCTTGGATCCAGGATCGAGCCCGAGTATGCGTCCCACGGTCCTACATCGCCGACGCCGCGGCGACCACGCGGTCCACGCCGGCCGCGTCACGACCCCCGGCGAGTGCCACGCGGCTCGAACCACCGCCACCACCGCCAACCAGTGGCGCGAGCTGCTTGACGACCTGGACCGCGTCGAGGGATTCGTCGGTCGCCACGGCGATCGCCACCTTGCCGTCAGCGACGCCGGCGATGACGCTCAATCGATGTCCCCGGCGCTGCACCTCCTGGGCCAGCGAGCGCAGCTGCTCGCCGGGCCAGCCGTCGACGCGCGCGGCCACGACGGGCGAGGGCGAACTCGCGTGCAGCTGATCGGCGATCGCCACGAGCTGGGCCTGGCGCAGGCTCGCCACCTCGCGCTCGAGGTCGCGCTGGCGATCGAGCAGGCGCGACAGCGCCGGCAGGACGTCGTCCTGGGCCGTCTTCAAGACACCGGCCACGCTCGAGACCACCCGTTCGAGCTCGCGGCTGCGCTCGAGCGCGCCGAGCCCGCTCACCGCCTCGATCCGGCGGGTGTTCGCGCCGATCGAGGACTCGCCGAGGACCTGGACCTGGCCGATGTCGCCCAGGCGGTCCACGTGCGTGCCACCGCAGAACTCCAGGCTGTGCGCGCCCGCGCGCACGACGCGGACCTGATCGCCGTACTTGTCGCCGAAGAAGGCGATGGCGCCCATCGTCTCGGCTTCGTGCTTGCTCGTCTGGATGGTGTCGACGCCCTCGTTGTGCACGACGTCGCCGTTCACCATCGTCAGGATCGCCGCCAGCTCCTCGTCGGCGACCGGCGCCCCGTGGGCGAAGTCGAAGCGCAGCCGGTCCGGGCCCACGTAGGAGCCCTGCTGGCGGACGTGGTCGCCGAGCACCGTGCGCAGCCCGGCGTGCAAGAGGTGCGTCGCCGTGTGGTTGCGCCGCGTCGCGTTGCGCCGGTGCGGGTCGATGGTCGCCACGGCCAGCTGACCGGGCAGGATTTCGCCGTGCAGCCGGCCGCGGTGCGCGATCAGGCCCCCGGCGACGGACTGGGTGTCCGCGACGTCAAAACGTCCCGTCTCGGTGACGATCACCCCGGTGTCGCCCACCTGGCCCCCCGACTCGGCGTAGAAGGGCGTCACGTCGAGGAAGAGCTCGCTGAACTCCTCGCCATTCAACAGGGCCACGATCTCGGACTCGACGCTGTAGCGCGAGACATCGCGTCCGACGAACTCGCTCGCGCCGTAACGCTCGACGAGGTCGCGGTACTGGGTGTCGTCGGCCAGGCGAAGGGCCTTGGCCGACGCGCGGGCGCGCTCGCGCTGGGCGGTCATCGCGGCGCTGAAGGCGTCGTGGTCGACGGTCAGCCCTGACTCGGCGGCGATCTCTTCGGTGAGCTCGATCGGGAACCCGTGGGTGTCGTGCAGGCGGAACGCGACGTCACCCGAGATGACCGTGCCGCCCTCGGCGCGCACCGCCGCCTCGGCCTCATCGAGCAGCGACATGCCCGTGCGCAGCGTGCGCCCGAAGCCCACCTCCTCGCGCTCGAGGATCTCGACGATCAGGTCGCGGTCCTTCACCAGGATCGGGTAGGCCGTGCCCATCTTCTCGATCGTCGCGTCGACCAGGGATTCCACCAGGGCAGCGTCCGAACCCGACCGGCGCGCTGCCAAGATGGCGCGGCGGATGATCCGGCGCAGCACGTAGCCGCGGCCCTCGTTGGTGGGTAGCACGCCGTCAGCCACGAGCATGGTCATGGCCCGGCCGTGCTCGGCGATCCGCCGGATCGCCACGTCGGTCGCGTCCGCTCGACCGAGCGGCACGCCCACCGCGCGCGACGCCGTCTCGAGCAGCGGGGCGAAGAGGTCGGTCGCAAAGACCGACTCGACGCCGTTGAGGATCGACAGCACGCGCTCGAAGCCCGCGCCGGTGTCGATGTTCTTGGTCGGTAGCTCGGTGAGCGAACCGTCGGCGCCGCGCTCGTACTGCATGAACACCAGGTTCCAGAACTCGACGAAGCGGTCGTCGCCCCCGAAGGCCGGACCGCCGTCAGCCCCGAAGGACGGACCCTTGTCGTAGAAGATCTCCGAGCACGGGCCGCACGGTCCGCTGTCGCCCATCCCCCAGAAGTTGTCCTCGTCGAGGCGCTGGATCCGCTCGGGTCGCACGCCGACGCTGTCGCGCCAGATCGCCTCGGCCTCGTCGTCCGAGAGGTGCACCGTCACCCAGAGCCGGTCGGGGTCAAGCCCGAAGCCTTCGGTGACCAAACCCCAGGCGAGTTCGATGGCGCGCTGCTTGAAGTAGTCCCCGAAGGAGAAATTGCCCATCATCTCGAAGAACGTGAGGTGGCGCCGCGTCGTGCCGATGATATCGATGTCCGAGACCCGGAAGCACTTCTGGATCGAGACGGCCCGGTCGTAGGGCGGCGTCTCCTCTTCGAGGAAGTACGACTTGAACGGGACCATGCCGGCGATCGTGAACAGCAGCGTGGGGTCGTGGGGGATCAGGCTCGCCGATGGCACCAGGGTGTGGCCCCGGTCAGCGAAATAAGACGAAAAGATGGTTCGGAGTTCGGCGGCTTCCACGGCCCTTACTCTACTGGCGACCCCGTCGTTCCCGGGTCCTGACGGTTCGTGCGCGCCCGCCAGTCGCGCACCGTCGCGAGCTCCGCGCCGTGGACCGACGGCTCGAAGAAGGTGGCGCCGACTAGGGGGTCGGGCAGGTACTGCTGGGCGACCCACCCCGCCGGGTCGTCGTGGGGGTAGCGATACTCGAGCCCGAAGCCCTCGCTCGCGGCGCTCGCGTAGTGCGCGTCGCGCAGGTGATCGGGCACGTCGGCCCCGCCGTCGCGCACCGCGGCGCTCACCGCGCCAAGCGCCCGGGTCACGCTATTGCTCTTGGGCGCAAGGGCGAGGGCGATCGTGACGTGCGCGAGGGTGAGACGAGCCTCGGGCAGGCCCACGAGCTCGATCGCCCTCGCGCCCGCCTCAGCCGTGACGAGCGCCATCGGATCGGCGAGTCCCACGTCCTCGCTCGCGAGGATCACGAGGCGCCGCGCGAGGAAGCGCGCGCTCTCGCCACTCTCGAGCAAGGTGACGAGCCAGTACAGCGCGGCGTCGGGATCCGAGCCCCGCACCGACTTGATGAGGGCGCTCACCTGGTCGTAGTGGGTATCGCGCGACTGGTGGTAGACCCGGCCGTCGCGCGCGCGCACGACGTGCCCGACCTCGACCGCGCGGCCAGGTCCAGCCAGCACGACCGCGGTGTCCAACGTCGTGAGCACGCTTCGCGCGTCGCCGTCGCCCGACCCGACGAGTGCCTCCTCGGCCGCCTCGCTCACCGTCACGCCGCGCAGCTGCGCCCCGCGCTCGATCAGGGCCCGCAGGTCGCCC
>JAJZSX010000034.1 GCA_021849435.1 Actinomycetes bacterium
CCCACGATCGGATTCGGGCCGTGGTCGCCGAGGACGACCGCGTAGGCCGTCACCGTCTGCGTGCCGACGACGAAGTTGATCGCCATGACGTCACAGCCACCGGCGGCGCCGGTGAACCCGGACTTCACCCCGATGACACCACCCTCGCCGACGAACGGGGTGTAGGACGACACCACGCCGGCACCGGGTAGGGCCACCTGGGGCAGCGTCACAATGTCACGCACGATCGGCTCGGCGTTCATGAGGTCGATGGCGAGGATCGTTTGGTCTCGAGCGGTCGACACGTCTCGGCTGTCAATGCCGGTGACTTCCACGTAGTGCGTCGAGTGCAGTCCGAGCACGTGCGCGTCACGGTTCATCACCCTGACGAAGGTCGTGAGGCTGAACCCCGTCATCTCGACCAACATGTGCGCGTAGTCGCCCGCCGAGTGCACGAGCAGTCCGCGCAGCAGTGTGCCCTCGCAGAGGGTCATCCCCCGTACGAGGCGCACGTTGGACTGATCGGTCACGAGGTCGTGCTGGTAGACGGCGTAGTCGCCCGCGCTCACGACATGGCACGGGCCGCGCTGGTTGATCGCGAGCGGCAGCCGATGCAGGATGACCCACGTGGTCATCAGCTTCGTGATGCTGGCGATCGGCAGTTGGGGTTGATTGGGTGAGGTGGCAAAGATCCGCAACTGCGGTATCGAGACCGCCGAACTCAGGCCACTGGGCCAGGGGATCACCGCGGGGTGCGGGATTGTCGTGGTGGTCGTCGAGGTCGGCACTGTCGTTGTGGTCGTGGTCGAGGTCGGGGTCGTCGTCGTCGAGGTCGGCACCGTCGTCGTGGTCGTGGTCGTGGTGGTGGTCGTCGTCGTCGTCGTCGAGGCCAGCGTCGTCGTCGTAGCGGCGGCGGAACTGGCCGAGAAGGCGCCAGCCGGTTCAATCACGAGGAATGACCCGATGAGCACGGTCGAGAGGGAGAGCGCCACCACGCCCCGACGGCGATTCCACAAGGCGCTCACCGCATCACTGTACTGGCGAGTCGCGACGGTCACGGGTCAGGGCGTCGCCGACCAACCTGAAGGGAGGCTTCGTTCCGAGAGGACATTGCGTGGCCTGACGTTGGAAGGCCCGGTGCGACCAGTAATCTTGCTTTGTGTACACCCGCAAAACCCGCGCGTTGGCGTTGCTTATCGCGTCATCCACTGTGGCAGGGTTAGTCCTGATGACAATACCTGCGGCCGCGTCCTCCGCGGGACGAACCGCGAGCGCGGGCTCCATTGCGAACGTACCATACTCGATCGTCCTCGAGGACCAGTTCCTCGCCACGCTGCACTATCTGCCAGTCGCATTCGTGCCTGCGGTGCGCCGGCCCACACCGACCACGACCACGACCACGACCACGGTGCCACCGACCACGACGACCTCGACCACCACGACGACGACCCCGACGACCATCTCGGCGTCCACCTCAACCACCATTTCGACGACAACCACCATCAAGCCGGCGACCCGGACCAAACGGGCCGCCCGATGGCCCGCAGCCTTGTCTCGCCGGAGCGGTCGGTTCGTATGGCGATTCCCGGCGCTGCCCGCCGCCTTCCGATCGCAGTGGCGGGTGGGGACCGTCAACATCGTGCTGACCGGGGCGGTCATGCGCTTCCAGAACGTGCACAATCTGCCCGTTACCGGCAACATGGATACCACGACGTGGCTCACCCTGTTGCGCGCCGTGCTCGCCCACCAGTACAGCCCGACCAGCTACAACCTCGTCTACGTCCAAGAGGCGCTCCCCCAGCACTTGACGCTGTTCCAGAACGGCCACCCGACGTTCTCCACACTGGTGAACACCGGGATCGCCGTCTCACCGACCCAGATCGGCACCCACGCTGTCTACCTGCGCTACACGAGCCAAACCATGTCGGGGACCAACCCCAACGGCACCCACTACAGCGACCCGGGCATCCCGTGGGTCTCGTACTTCTACGGCGGCGACGCCCTCCACGGCTTCATTCGCGCCACCTACGGTTGGCCCCAGAGCCTCGGCTGCGTCGAGATGCCTTTCGCTGACGCCCACACCCTGTGGCCACAGACGCCGCTCGGCACGATGGTCACCGTTCAGTAGAGCGCTTCGAACGCCTGCGACTACCGGCGCGACGACGTGCGCCAGTTGCAGACGTTGACTCCGCGGAAGTATCGCCACGATTCGACGCCCGGCGACGCCGACCCCGAACAGCCACTCGTCGTCGGACAGGTCCGCCCGCGCACCGTCCTCGGTCACGCGTTGACTAGCTGACCGCCCGCTTCAACAGCGCCACCAACTGCTTCTTGTCGGCCGCCGTCAGCGTGGTGACGGCGTACGCGCTCGGCCAGAAATTGCCCTCGTCGAGGTGCGCCGCCTCCTGAAAACCGATGGTGGCGTAACGCACCTTGAACTTGGCGGCACTCTGAAAGAACACGACGACCTTGCCGTCGGCGTTCGTGTAGGCCGGCATGCCGTACCAGGTCTTCGCGCTAAGTGCCGTATGCCTCTTGACCAGTTCGTGCAACGTTTCGGCCAACTCCCTGTCCGTCCCGGACATCTCGGCGATGGCCGCGAGGCAGGCCGCCTCCAGATCAGCACCGACCTTCGCGGCCTTCGCTTCGGCGGCCGCCGCCCTCATCGCAGATCGCTCTTCTTTGCTAAAAGTGGCACTCATCGCGCTCCGTCCATTCCAGATTCACTGGCATAGTAGGCGACGACGTGATCCAATTCGTCTTCATTACGATGGCGAGTTCGTTGAGCGTGAGTACGTATTTATCGCGCTCGCGAAGGAAACGTTGACATCATGCCAAGTAGCATCGCAGCATCATGACGGGCGCACCTTCTGATCGGCTGATTCGCGCTCGGATATTTCGTGGCGGAATCAAGTCGCGTCGAGTGGCAGCGACGGTGTTATTCCTCGTCGCCGTCCTCGCAATAGCGGCTGCCGCCATCGGTCCCATGTTCCTGCAGAGCGCGGACACGTCGGTACTCACGAGCACCGCGAATGCGGCCGTACCCGGCCAGACGGATTTGATGATCGTCTCGAGTGGCGGCGCCGCTCAAATGAGCAAACTCTCATCGGCGGCCAAGGCGGCCGACCAACTCGCCCATGGACTTCTGTCACCGACAATCTTCTCCGTCGACGCTGGAACTCACTTCATTGTTCGGGGCCAAACGTTCCGTGCCGACATTCTCGCTCGCAGTGACGTCTGTGCGCATCTGAATTTCATCGACGGCGTCTGCCCCAATCGAGCGAACGATGTCGCGATGAGCGAACGAAGCGCCGTTGTCGCGGGTCTGAAAGTCGGCTCGCACGTCAGCATTGCCGGCGTCCATGCGTCCAAGACCTTTGGCATGACGGTTACCGGAATCTACCAGCAGCCGCCAACCGAGAGCGACAACTATTGGAAGGACAGTTACTACTTCGACTACGGAAGCGGCCCAGGGCCGTACGTTCAACTCGATCCGCTCATCACGTCATTCAGCACCGCCCTCGCGACGAGTCGCGCAACGGGCCCTCAGCTCCTTGCGGACCTTGGGTGGCGGTCCGGGGCGACCTTCTCGGGCGCGCCAAACCTCGAGTCCACCGTCGCCACGATCAAATCGGTTCTCTTTTCCCACCACGGGCTGGTCGTCTCAACGGGACTCAGTTCAGTCGTCAATGCCGCTCGCCACGACGACGACCTGATGAGCGCCGTGGTCCTGGCACTCGTGCTTCAATTGATTCTGCTCTCGCTCTTGATCCTTTACACGCTGGGCCGATCAACAGTGGTTGGGCGCCAGCAGGAGGCGGAGTTTGCGCGCCGACACGGCTTCCCTCGTGCCTCGTTGATCACGCTAGCCATAGCCGAGCCTGGAGCACTGATCCTCGCGGCGTTACCAGTGGGAATGCTCGTGGCGTGGTTGACACTCGTCGTCTTGACGAGAACGGTGTTCGTTCCGGGAACGCCCGTTTCATTTTCGGGAGCCGCGATTGTGTCCGGCGCGGGAGCCTGTCTCGCCGGCGTGTTCGCGATGGCAATTGCTTCCTCTGAGCTCTGGCGATCGCGCTCGGCGAACAACCGCCAAGTGAAGCTCATCGGCCTCGCCGTCGACGCATTCGCGCTGGCCCTCGCCCTTACGGGTTTGCTCTCACTCTCAACGAAGGGTTCCATGAGCGGCGTGCAGGCCAATCCTTTGGCCTCGCTCGCTCCTGGACTCCTGGCGCTGGGGGCCGGCGTGATCGGGTTACGTCTCGCCACCCTCATCATCAAGGTCGTTATCCGCAGGACCGGTCAGTCAGCTCGAGTTGCCCTTTTCCTCGCATTGCGCCAGGTTGGACGTCGTCCTTCTGTGCTTCGACAGGTATTGCCGCTCACGGCCGCGACCGTCGTGTTGCTCTTCGCCGTGGGCAGTTTCTTCCTCGCGTCGTCAAATCGATCGCTCATTGCACACGTGGAGGTCGGAGCGGCACGAGTCGTTGACGTTAGCCCCCCTCCAGGTCTTGACTTCGAAGCCGCAGTGCGGCGGGCCGACCCTTCCGGGCACGAAGCCATGGCTGCGGCGTACTACTCATCTCCGACCGGTGCGCTGCTTGCCGTCGATAGTTCACGTCTCGCGGCGGTTGCCTCCTGGCCGGCATCACTCTCGAGGAAGCCGCTCGCTGCACTCGCGAAATATCTTTCGCCACCGGTTCCGAGCGGCGTGGTCTTATCGGGCAACGAACTGCGTTTGACGCTCGACGTCGAAGCGGGATCGCCACCGATGTATCTAGCGGTCAACATCTTCGATGAGACGTACCAGAACAGCGAGGTACTGAACATCGCACGGGTCGTAGCTGGTCTGCACAGCTATGACGTTCCGTTGAGCGGTGACTGTCCCGGATTCTGTCGTCTCGTTAGTCTGAGTCCAAGTTGGTTGAATCCATACTCGACCTATTCGCGAGGAGTCCAGATCGTTCTTCGAGGTATGGCCGAACGGGTAGGGAGCCGTTGGCACAACGTCCCCTTCGGTGTCGGCCAGGGCGGAACGTGGGACGCACAACCCGCACCGGTTCGAGTCCAAGCCACCACGGGTACGTGTTGCGATGTGGTCTTTGACCTGCCCGGCCGGACACTCGCCTACGGCGGGATCCTGCTAAGCCCGATCGACCTGCCCGCGGCGATTCCCGCCATTGTGGCCAAAGGGGTCGAGACTTTCAATCCGCCGTCCCCACCCAGCGGTCAAATCTCGGTCGAGGGTCTCGATGGCAGCCCGCTGACGGTCCAACCAGTCGCCGTAGTCCCGACACTTCCCGAGATCGGCCAAGGCGGTACGCTCGTCGACCTCGGCTTGGCGCAACGGGCCCTTACGAATCCCGAAACGAACACGACGTTCCAGGTGTGGCTGACGCGGTCGGCGGGCGCTGCGATACTGCAACGTCTCCGCGCGGACGGCATCTCGATTGGTCCGATCATGCTCGCGTCGACGCGCCTCGGCGTACTCGATCACGGCGGTGTCGCGCTGGCCTACACGATTGCCCTTCTCGTCTCGCCGATAGCCACGTTGCTCGCAATCGGCACCATGACCTTCGTCATTGTCTCTGAGGGGCGCCGACGACGGAGCGAAATCACGTCGCTAGCGATGACGGGCGTTCCCACAAAGACCGTGCGACGCGCACTGCTCTACGAAAACGCGGTGGTACTGGGCGTCGCCCTCGTGGTCGGCACCATTGTTGGCTTCGTCGCTGACTCCCTCGCCCTCTCCTCATTGCCCGAATTCTCGACAGGGACGAGCGGCGTGCCAATCTCAACGGCGGTGCCAATCACGCCATTTCTCGTCGCCGTGGGTGTTCTCGCGCTTCTCCTCGCGAGCGCCGTCGTGCTCGCAACTCACTCGATCTTGCACAGTACGCGCGCTCGTCACGATCGAGGGTTGAAGTAATGAGTTCACGCGAGACGCCGACACACGCGAGCGTCGCGGGAGCACAAGTACACCTCACGGGTGTAGTGCACCTCTATCCCACGCCAGAAGGGGACGTCGTCGCGCTTCGCGGGGTCGACCTCGATATCAAGGCGGGTGAGTCGGTCGCGCTCTTCGGGCCGTCTGGAGCAGGAAAGTCAACCGTGCTCGGTCTGCTCGCCGGTGAGTTCGCGCCGTCGGCCGGCTCGGTGGTCATCGACGAGTACGACGTCGGCCGACTCAGCACCGAAGAACTCTCTCGTCTTCGATCACGTCATGTCTCACTGGTTGTCCAGGGCGCCTCGGCGAACCTGCTCTCGTACGCGACGGCCCGCGAAAACGTCTGGTTTGCCCAGCACGGCGCGCGTAGACGGGGCATTCCTCTTTCGCGCAGTGTGACGCAATTGCTTGAGCTCTTCGGCATCAGCGATCTCGCCGATCGTCGCATCGCTGAGATGTCGAGCGGTGAACGTCAACGGGTGGCGCTCGTCGCGGGTGTCGCAGTCCTTCCACGTTTGCTACTCGTCGATGAACCAACGAGCTATCTCAGTAATGATGAGCGTGACCAGGTAATCGAAACCGTCTCGACGATTCATCGCGAGCTCGGTATCACGGTCATCGTTGTCACCCACGATGCTGCAGTCGCGTCCCGACTGCAGCGCACCGTGACGATTCGCGACGGTCGCGTCGGAGCCGAAGGACGCGACGGGACGGAGTACGCCGTCGTCGGGCGCGACGGCAGCTTGCATCTGCCCCCCGACGTTCTCGACTTGCTACCGCCGGACAGCCTCGTGCGGGTGATTCGACTGGCCCACGGTGTCGAACTGCGACGCGCTCGCGACCAGGAGTCCTCACCATGAGCAAGAACGAGATTCGAGCTACGTCGGTTGGCGTCGACTACGGTGCACGGGTAGTTCTCGACGACGTAACTTTGGTCGTCTCCTCGGGTCAGATGATGGTAATCACGGGGGCGTCGGGCTCCGGCAAGACCACCCTCGCGCACACACTGGCCGGAATCATCACGCCCGATCGTGGGGAAATCGTGCTGGATGGCAAGCCGCTGGCACAGGGAGCCTTGTCCACTCGCCTGGCACTCGTGACACAGGATTTCGGCCTGCTTTCGGTGCTCACCGCGACAGAATCAGTCTCCCTTCCACTACAGGTTCGTGGATTGACAAAAGATGAGATACGAGATCGAACGGCGCGGACGCTTACCGCCGTCGGCCTGCAGTCATGCGTCGCTCGAACGGTAGCGGAGCTCTCTGGGGGCCAGCGACAACGCGTAGCCATCGCCCGAGCGCTGGCGATGGACGCCGACGTGATCATCATGGACGAGCCAACCGCGGAGCTTGATTCCGCAAACCGCGCGCTCGTGCTTTCGCTGCTCACCGCTGAGCTCGATCGCGGCGCATCGCTCGTTGTGGTCTCCCACGAAACGGACGTGATCGTGCGCGCCGACTTCGTCTATGAGCTAGCGACGCCTTAATACGGGCCTGAATTTCGTCGCGGCGTCGGCGCACAATCGTTCCGGTGGTTGGATTTGATGTGTCTGACAACGTTGGTGCTTCGAGTTGGTACAGGTGAACGCCGCTTATCCGCCAAACTCGGCGTCGGCGGTTCGTTCGTGAGTCCACCGCCGCACAGCTAGGCCATCGCGAATACGGCCTCGGTCGAGTGGTGCATGATGCCGCGGCAGTTGCCGAGGCTGATCGTTGAATTCAGTCGCTCTATCTTGGAGTTCGACAGGTTCAGCTCGACTGCGGCCACGATCCGCTCGCGATTCGTGCGCACGTTCTTGACCAATTTCACGAGGACAAGAATGCGACATCGACTGGCCCGGCGCAGCCGCCACTCGAGGTGTATCGACGCGTCGTCAGGCTTGTGCGGTCAATGGGGGCGGCTCGATAACGCGCTGGCAACCTAACTGCCAACGCTTCGCTCAGAAATTCGATTTACAGCACAATCACTGGAGACGGCGTCCGGGTTCGAACGGGAGTACGGGGCTTTGCGGGCCACAGTCCATATGTCTGGCTGTGCCAGGGTGTGCCGGTAGTGCCTCACGACCAGGTACTACGGCTGAAGCTCCTAGCGCCGTTGGCCTCTCGCGAGCCGCGATTCTAGTAAGCGCCGGGGGAAGATACGGGGGCAGAATCGCTCAGCGAACACGTCGCGGATCCCTTCAGGTCCGCGAAGACTCGACTGATCGGTTCGAGTGACGCCAGGAGCTCTGGCTCCTTCAGCTCCATTGAAATCGAGGCTCTGATTTCCTTGGAGCCGTCAAGAACCATTCCGGAAAGTAGCACCGAAGTTCCAGACCCTCGATGACGTTCACACGTCTCACTCAATGGGCTGACGGGCGAATGCCACGGGCTCTCGGCCGGCGAGTAGCCAACCACCAACCGTGGCGCCAACTGGCGTCGCGACGAGGATGATCAGAAGGTTCGTCACGGGAATGCTGGACAGCGACGAGAGCCCGTCAAGGCTGCTCGTACGGCTGAAGGCGATCATGGCGATGTAGCCGGCGACGGTGCCGATCACTGCCCCGGTCATTGCCAGCGCACCCGCGGTCACCGCGGTCAGGTTTCGGCGCATGTAGCTACTGGCACCAGCAGCGGTGAGGATGCGCAGGTCGCCAGCCGCTTCGCTTCGTATGAGGCCAATCGACATGGAAAGGATGCCCAAGGCGAGCAGGATGCCCACCACGGTGGCCCAGTCGATGATTGACGCCGAGGTCGGGATACTTGATTTGGTCTCGATCCTCATTCCGGATGCCGCTGCGGTGATCCTGGCGTCGTTGAGTTGTAGGGCGCTGAGTGGCTGATTGGTCTGGACCAACCAGCCTGACACGAGGGTCTTCAGTCCCAGGCGGTGTACCGCATATTCGGTGATAACGGTGTTCGGTGCCGACGTCCCTGAAGGGAGTTTGGCGACCTCCTCTATCTTCGGGTTGGCGAGGCAGCCATCCGAGGGACAAGGGAACCGGTTTGCCTGGGTGGGATTCCCGTTGGCGTAGTAGTTGCCGTACACCAGTTGCATCTTCGTGAGTGACGAGAACCCGGGCCGCATCGAAAGGATGTCGGCCGTGGGGTCCAGCGACGAAGCCTTGATGCCGAATGCCTTCAACAACTCAGGCGTCGCGACATAGAGGGGACCCGAATAACTGCGCCCGGGTGCGGCGTGCTGCAAGGTCGCGCTGGTGGTTTCGAGTTGAATGATGTCGTTCGTGCCGAGTGCCTTGGCGATCGAGTGTGCGCCACTGTCCATCGTCTTTAGGTTGAACGTAGGCGGCACCACGCCGGCGTTGCCGGGCCATGGTCCGTAGGGACCTATGGGCGTGTAGATGATCAACTGCGTCGGCGACACGTTGGGTCCAGCCCAGTCGAGGACGTTCCCGAAGCGCGCCGCCGACGCCACCATCACGACGACGGCAATGAACACGCCAATGCTGATCGCTCCGAGCGCCGAGCCTGAACGCGCGCGGAAACGAGCGAGGTCGCGGGTGGCCATTCGCACGGCGAGAGGCGATCGCCGGGTGAGTCGACTGAGCGCGGTAAGAAGAAACGGGGCCCACAAGACAACAGCCACGCTGAGGGCAATAAAGCCGAGGATCAACTCCGGTATCCCTGCACCCTTGCCGCCGCTCGCACCGGCAGCACCGAGAAGAAAGAACGCCACAACCACAAAGACGACGCCCGGAACAACAGTGCGACCCATCTTTTTGGGCGGGACTGGACGGCCCGACAGTGCGGCCACGACCGAGATCCGAGTCACGGCCTTCGCGGGCCTCGTGGCAGCGAAGTAAGTCGAGACAACCGCGAGCACCGTAGCGGCGATAATGACGATCCAAGGCAACTGGAACACACCGATGACGTGGTGGGCGCTGGCTTCGAGGCTTGGTCGATACGCCAACCAGGCCGCCAAGCCCACCACCACTCCCAGCAGCGCACCCACGACACCGACCATGGCTCCATTCGCGCGGACCACCATGCTGATGTTCTTGTCGGTGGCGCCGATGGCTCCCAGCATCCCGATCGAGCGCAGACGTCGCTGGGCCAACACCGTGAAGCCGGCTACCGCCACCAGGGCGATGAGGAGCATCGCGAGGGTCGCCAACGCGAGTGAGATGGTCTCGGGGTTGATTGGGTTGCTCTGGGCGACCGACTCAGGCGTTACGACGTTGGAACCGAGCTTGCCGGGGCCCACTCCAGGAGCGTCGAACAGGACCGAGACTTGGGTGGGATCGGGAACCTGTCCCGGGACGACCAGGGCGAACTGATCGAGGAGGTTCTGAGGATTCTCGACCAGACCGACGACCCGGCGAGCAACAGAACCCACGCGCGAGGTGCTGCCGACCTGGAGGTGTAGAGATGCCGCAACGCTGGACGTGACCGCCACTTCGCGAGCGCTGGTCGGATAGCGACCCGACAACAAGGCCAGGAGCGGCCGGCCGTAGGGACCACTCGGATTCTGTGCGCGAAGATCGAAGGTGGTAATCGAGCCAGGTATTGCGATGGTCCTATTCTCGATGACGTCAACTGGGCCGTAGCGCTGGCGCCACGTCGCAACCGTTGCCGCCTCCGACGCGCTGATCCCCGGGAACACGGCCAGATCATGAGCCGTTCCAAAGCCGACGTAGGACGAAAGGGGCGTATTTGACGAGACGCCGACGCCCACGGTCGTCGCCGCCACGGCCACCGTGATGAGCGCCAGCACCAGCAACTGCTGGCGCCATTCGCGGCGCAGAAGCCGCCACGCCCAGCGCATCACCGCCCGTCGGCCGGGCAGTCCCCCGTTGGCCGGACGATCTGTGCGCAGTTCGAGGGTCGTAATCATCGTTGTGGAGGCGGCGGCGAGCTGGGTTCGAGCAGGGATTCAGGACTCGGAGGCGGCATCGTCTGATCCACCACGCGTCCGTCGCGTACGAACACCACTCGATCAGCCCAGGAGGCGAGCTTCGCGTCGTGGGTAACGACGATGGCTGCCACACCTTGGTGGCAGGCGGTCAGGATCATCCGCATGACGGCTTCGCCGTTCACTGAGTCGAGCGCGCCCGACGGCTCATCGGCGAGCAGCAGTTGCCGATTCCCGACGACGGCGCGGGCAATAGCAACCCGCTGTCGCTCACCACCCGAGAGCTCATCGGGGAAGCGTGTCGCGCGATCGGCCAGTCCGAGCTCCTCGAGCGCCGCCATCCCCTCGATGCGTGCCTTCTTGGTCGCGACGCCGTCAAGTTCGAGCGGCAGTGTGACGTTCTCGACGGCGGTGAGCCCAGCCAACAGGTTGAAGTCCTGGAACACGTAACCCACCGTCCGTCGTCGCAAGCGTGCTTTGTCGTTGCGCGACATCGCCGACAGCACTGCTCCGTCAATGATCACCTCGCCACTCGTCGGCTCCTCGAGACTTCCCGCAATAGTGAGAAGTGTGGACTTACCCGACCCGCTTGGACCCATGACCGCCACGAGGGCGCCTCGTTCCACTGAGAGGTCGATATCGGTGATGGCGTGAACTTCGGTTGGCCCCTCGCCGTAGACCTTCGAAACCGCTCGCATCTCTAAGAAGCTCATCAGCGTGTCCCAATCCTTCGGTGGACTCTCGGCATCGTCACATTCACATCGACTGACTGCTCGTCCACGGCACGCTTCAACCGGCCATCGGCAACGTCGAGCCACCGCACCACCGAATCAAGACGAAGTAGTTCTGCGTCGGCCGCCAGAGCGAAGCCCAAATCGAGATGATCCTCGTCTTCCTTAAGTCGAGTCCACTGCTGCATCAGCTCTACGAGATAACGGCGGTGAACCTGGATAATGTCGTGCACGTCGACGTCAGGCAGGCGGAACGCCACCAGAACTTTGATCACCAACTCATCACGAGGCGGTGACGACAAGTCGGGTGGCGTCCGAAGCCACGACGAGAGTTCACCTTCACCCGCATCCGTAATCCGAAAGTTGCGTTGCCGCTCGTCGTCGCTGGATCCATCAGACTCCACGCAACCATCACGCTCCAGCCGCTGCAGGGTGGTGTACACCTGGCCGATGTTCAAAGGCCATACATCGCCCGTACTCGCTTCAAACTCATTGCGAAGTTGAAAGCCGTATTTTGGACCCTCGCTCAAGAGCGCGAGTAGGGCGTGTCGAACACTCATGAAAGCCTCCTGATGACAACTATACTGAGTATCCTACCTAGTATTCAAGAGGATGCTCGCCCTGACAAACTCAGTGGCTGAACCGGTGCCGTGATTCGATGAGCCGTTTCATCAGGGGCCACCATGTGGTGAGGTCGAACAACTCAAAGGCGACTCCAAATGCGCCCTGATTACGCCGTATTGCATTGACCTCTGCTCCAACAAAAATCCCAGGGGTAGAAGCAGAGGCAGCATGACCCCATTTCTGGAGGCGGCGTCCGGATTCGAACCGGAGTACGGGGCTTTGCAGGCCCCTGCCTAACCACTCGGCCACGCCGCCAGAAACGACAATCCTACCGGCTCGCGCGACGCC
>JAJZSX010000035.1 GCA_021849435.1 Actinomycetes bacterium
CACGAACCTCGACGCGGTCGCCCACGGCCAGCGTGGCCGTGTTCTTCACGTTCCTAGCGCGAATGATCTTGGTGCTGGCGGCAATCGTGAAGGTCTCAGACGTGCCCTTCGCGTTCTTCACCGTCATGAAGCCGGCCGGCAATGCGGTGATGGAACCCTGGAAGGCAACCGTGGTCTTGGCCTTCGCGGCAACGATGTTGACGCTGGTCGCGACGGTCGGGGCTGAGGTCAGGGCGCGAACGACGACTCGCTCACCTAGGGCGAGCGTGGCCGTGTTCTTCACGTTCTTAGCGCGAAGGATCTTGGTGGTCGCCGTCAGCGTGAACGTGTCCGACGTACCCTTCGCGTTCACCACCGTGATTGAGCCGGTCGGCAAGGCGGTCACAACACCCTGGAAGGCAATTGACTGTTCGGCCTTGGCGCTCGCGTGGCTGAAGGTCTTGTTCGAATGAGTCGACGCTGAGGCGATACTGATCGCACCAGCGGTCAGGCCGAGGCTGAGAACTGTTGACACGGCGATGCGCCCAATAGTTCGTGTCGTGAAGGTGTTCATGTTGATTCCTTTGTCTGATGTGTTCAAGAGAATCTCGAACTACCTCCACTGTCGCGCGTGAAATTGTGACGTGAGTGAGAGCGCGTTTTGAATCGGCATATTCTGGACCGGAACGCGAGACTTTCGCGTGTATTTGAGTATGCGAACGGCCTTCCACAGCTACGTATGCCTAGGTTCTGTGCACCGCTGATGCGCAAATATTATGGAAACACCAATACTTCGTAACATTAACGGGATGCCTGATCGAATCGCCCCATTCAGATCATCACTTTATGAATGAGCCGGAAAGCGTTGCGTATGTTATTGTGGGATGGCATCCGACAGGTGTCATCATGAACGGCGCCGGTGCCTCGGGTTGCTACACCTGAAATGCCTACGTTGACAAGTCTCTCGCGCTTTCATTCGTCGAGGATGCGTGATCTCGACCGTCGTTCCCTGGATGCGTCACCCCGACGACAACGAGCATGATGTCTGGGTCATCGTCACCGAATGGGCAGTGACCGGCTCGTGGGGCCTCGCGGCGCAAATTCGAGCGAAGTGAAACATTGACTAGCGCACCCGAGCTACCGGCCGATTCTCCTGGACAACCTCGATTGTGCGCCAGAGATCGCCGGCACAGAACGCACAGCACCTGATTGAGAATTCTCTTTCGTGGCTCGCCCTTCCTGCTCACCAGACTCATCCGCGGAGCGGCATCCCCTCCAGCAATGGCTCCTCGTGGTGGAGTTCCAACCAGTGTGTTCAGTCGAAGGATGTGGCGGAGACGACGCGGTCGGTGCGTGCGTTGACAATGACGTTCCAGTGATGAGTGGTGCCCCCTCTGGAGCCCAGAGAGGGAACGTCGACTCCGGAGATTCTGACGAAATAAGCCGGAAGCACGGGAGGAATCCATGATGTGGTGCCCACCCAGTCGTGCACGATGCGATTCGTGTTGACGTACCCACCCAAGGATTCAAAGACGACACGTGCGTGGCGCCCGCTTCCGAAGTGGGTTAGGGCCGTGCGGGCCGCCGACCGAGGGCCGATGGTCACCAAAGAGAGCTGCGTGTCGTCTAGTCGGGAAAACCTCATCTCGCAGTCGACGAGCCAGGTTCGTGGGAGGACGTGATAGTCGCGGCGCAGCGAACGAAGCGCGTCGAGCGAACGTGGATGCCGATTTAGGTGATAGACCAAGCCGCCCGCTACGAGGACGGCGCCGGCGACCACCAGAGTCGCGAAAGCTCGACCAACATGCCTCACGGCGCGAATCTATCTCCACTCCGGATCAAAGGGATGTTGCATCTGTTGTCGTCACAATTCGAGCAAGCGTGGGTGGTCTTTGTCGACACCCGTTGCGACCGACGTGCTGGCTCGACCTCCTGGCTGCAGCGTGGCGAGACTGCATCGCGTTAAGGGTACCGGAAGGTGATGCGAGTAGCGGTCGCGCCCCCGTCGCTGCTGTCGCCAACGGAGATCTCGCAGCGGATCAGATGGTTCGGTCGTGTGCCGAAGTGACCCGAGCCAACCTGTCCGGCGTGCACGTGGAAAACGTGGGGGCCGAAGGCTCCTCGCGCGTCGTCACGTGACGTGACGTGACGCCGACGATGGTCACTCCACTGATCGCGCACGGTTTCGGGCCGTCTGTGACCGTTCCGTCGACGGCCGCGACGCTGCACGAACTCCCGTCGACGGCTCCCGCGAGGATGTATTTGCCGGCGTCAATAATCTCCTACACCTCGTCGTGCGCGGCGTCGACCACGTCGACCACGTCGGTCTTGAGATTAGTAACGAGTCAGGCATGGCCCGCTCGTGAACTCGCCACGACAGGGAAGCGCCGTCTCGACCAAGTGGTTCGTCCTTGAGAGGGGGAGTGTGCGATCGTCTATGGAACGCCCTCGCCTCGATGCTCGTTCGGCAAGATTCGAGCAGCGCCGTCACCGACGTTCGTGACCAATGGCCCGTGACACAATGTCACATGGTCGCCGACTTTCCCGAGCCACTCTTCGTACAATTGATCCCCGGTTCAGACCGTCCCGCGAGCGTGTACCTCGCCGAAACGCTCGACGGTGTGTACACGCCTTACGCGCTACGTACTCCGGCCGACGAAGGGGAGTTCCCGTTCGTGTTCCTCGCCTACGGCAACGGCGGTGGCGGAATCGAGTGGCTCCGTTCGCGCCTACGTACCCATGCCTATGTGATGGACCGGCTCTTGGACGCGGGCTACGCGTGCGCGTGGGGTCGCTACCGAACTGAGGTCGAGTTGGGGTTCCATCGAGGCGGGCGGCTCGTGATCGATCGCCGCCAGGGAATGGACCTGATGAATCGCGCTCCGTTGGAGTACGAGGACGAATTGGCGATCTTGTGCCATGTCGCGAACCATCCCAACGTCGTCGCAGATCGCCTGGGACACGTGGGCGTGAGTCACGCCGGCGAGATGTTGTTCAAGCTGGCGTCGCAGTACCCGGGCGTCGTCCGTGCCGGAGTGGTGTGCGAGCCCGCGAATCACGAGTTCCTCGACCTCACACCTGACGACACGGTGTCGGTCAATCCTCGCACTCATCTTCGCAACATTGAAGACATGCGGATGCACGACGCGGCGCGCGTGCGCGCCCGAGTGAATGTGCCGCTGGCGCTCGAGAGGATGTCAACCATCGACATTCCTTTGCTCGTCATGGGCCGCGAAGATGACGACCTGCAGGGTATCTTTCGCCTCAGTTACGAGCTGTTGACGGAGTGCGGCAAGAACGCCACGTGGGTCACATGGAACCACCCGCTGCACGGCTACATCTTCCCGGTCGTCGACAGCGAGGGTCAGCTCAGCGTGGATGACGTGCAGATCCACGCCATCGAGCAGGTCATCGATTTCTTGGACGAACATCTGTGACGTGTCCGCGAAAGCGTCACTCAATTGGTACGTAACGGCTCATGCTTGTCGAGTGGTGATCGTTCCGATTCCTGGAGCACTCTGGTAGTGCCACCAGCGTGTCTCTCGTGGCGCCAATTGAGGCGAGCCACGCTGGATGAATCTCGACCGTGTGGGCCGTTCGATTTGGTAAATGCAAGAAGAGAATTTCGAGGAGTGCTCGACGATATATGAAGTACCTCCGTGCGGTATCTTCAGTCGTGAACTAGTCGTGGATCTGTCCACAACAGTCGACCGCGGTCGATCGGTGAGATATCGTCATTCCAATTGATTGTCTCGGCGGTGGCTACGCCGTGCCTCATCTCTCACTACGTTCAAAGGACTGAAGTAATGACTACTTTCGCCGGCCTCTGGGATGTGTCCCTCGCGACGCCGATTGGCACGATGGCCGTCGTATTGGATATCAGCGACCAGGACGGTTGTATTCGCGGCACCGCGGCCAACGCCGACGAAACCGTGGACTTCATCGATCCGATCGCCGAGGGCAACCGGTTGACGTGGACACAGAACGTGACCACGCCCATGAAGCTGACTCTCAAGTTCGACGTCACGGTAGATGGAGACGCGATGACGGGGCGAGCTCGCGTCGGATTCATGCCTGCGTCGACGTTGACTGGTACGCGGCGAACCGCCTGAATGATCGATTCGCGGCGACGGCCCGGGTTGTGGACCTAGTCCCTTGTTCTCACTGACCCAATGAGGCGGTGGTCAGGCGTGCCAAACTGAAGTCGAGGGCAGATCTCGGCGAATAGGCAGGTGGGCGATGGGAGAGCGGATCGCGGGCAAAGTGTGCGTGGTGACCGGCGCCGGTTCGGGAATTGGCCGTGCGTCGGCGTTGCGCCTGGCCGAAGAGGGCGGACGAGTCCTGTGCGCCGACCGCCACGGCGCGACCGCAGCCGAGACCGCTGGGCTCATCGTGTCGGCCGGGGGAGTGGCCGGTCACCGCAAAGTAGACGTCAGCAACTCAGACGAGGTCGACGCGATGATCGTTGACGTTGTGGAGAGATACGGACGGCTCGACGTTCTCGTAAACAACGCCGGTGTGAACATTCCCGGCGTCTTGCACGAAGTGACCAACGAAGTGATCGATCACACGTTGAACGTCAATGTCAAGGGGCAGATCTACGGCTGTCGCGCCGCGATACCGCACATGCTCGCGGGCGGGGGAGGATCGATCATCAACATCTCGAGCGTGAATGGCATTGTGTCCGAGCCGTTCCTCGCGGTGTACTCCGCGTCCAAGGGCGCGTCGGTGATGCTGACAAAGGGGGTCGCCCTCGACTACGCGAAGCTGGGGATCCGCTGCAACGTCATCTGCCCAGGTTGGGTGGACACGCCGATCAACTACGCCCACGCCGAAATGCTCGGCGGGCTCCAGCACGTCTATGACACCATTGACTCGTTTCAGCCGATCGGTCGACCCGGTGAGCCGCGTGAAATCGCCAACGTTGTGCTGTTCCTCGCCTCGGACGAGGCCAGTTTCATGACTGGCAGCGTGCTGGCCGTCGACGGCGGCATGACGTCTCAGTAGTAGCGCCACGAAAGGCAAGACGCGACGTCTCCTCATGGATCGTTTGGCAATCACTCACGGCGTCGAAGGGCGTTGGGCGCAAGCTCGCGATACCGTGGCGCCATGTGTCGAAACCTCACAATCCTGCGCGGCCTCGAGCCGCCAGTGACCAGCCGCGAGATCGAAGACGCGGCTCGCCAGTACGTGCGCAAGGTGGCGGGCCTGCAGTCGGCAACCCAGATGCAGCGCCATGACGTGATCCAGGCCATCTCGCGCGTTGCGGAGGCGAC
Source organism: Actinomycetes bacterium (assembly GCA_021849435.1). Next base: position 5,256 of record JAJZSX010000035.1, read on the forward strand.
GAGCGATTTGCTGGCGAACCTTCCCCCGCGCCGAGTGGCCCCACCGGGCCCGCCGGGTCGGCGTCGCGAGAGCCCGTCGCAGGCGGACGAGTCTCGCTAATCTACGCGCTGTGGAACTGTCCTTCGACGGCGAGATCTGGTATTGGAGGGGGCCCTCGCCGTTTCACTTCGTGAGTGTGCCCCCCGAAGAGAGCGACAAGATCCACGCGGTGTCCGCTCTGGTGACCTATGGATGGGGTGCCATCCCCGTGACGGCGCGCGTGGGAAAGACGAGTTGGACGACGTCGCTCTTTCCTAAGGACGGCAGCTATGCCGTACCGATCAAGGCGTCGGTGCGTCAAGCCGAAGGCCTCGCGCAGGGAACGATCGTCCATCTGAACCTGACCCTCGACGTCGCACTGTGAAGCGGCGGACGCGCCGTCAGCTCTCGAGGGGCAGTTGAGCCCACGCGTGGTAGTGGGAGCGGGGCTCGTCGCGCTGAAAGACCGTGAGTGCGGCAACGTCGAAGGGATCTAGGTCCGCGAGTCTCCCGGTCAGATGGTGATACTGCGGGAGGGGTTCATCGGGACGGGCGACGATCAGCGTGAGGTGGGCGACGAAGGGTCGCTCGGGGATCACTTCGTCGTCCGCCCGGTCACGTCGCACCGCCTCAGCTAGGGCCCGGTGGAGGGGTTCGAGCCACTCGCCTTCGACGGCGAGGTAGAGAACCCGGCCGTCGAATGTGTTCGGATTTCCGACGCGTACGCGTGTGCGTGGACTGCGAGCGGCCACTTCGCGCACGCCGGGTAGCCAGGCGAGGTCGGGGGTGAGCCCGTGGGGGCTCTTCAGGGTGACGTGGGGCACGGGCCACGGGTCGCCGAGCTCTCGCATCACGTCGGCGATGCGCGAGCGTTGGTCTGCGGGCGGCTCGATTCCGATGAAGTAGCGCAGCATGGTGCGTTCATCGTCGCACGTGATCCGGGCCGTCGTCGCGGTTCATCACGCGTGCCACGATGTCGTGTCAGTATACCCCCTGGGGTATACTGACACGACATCGTCTCGAAGGAGGAATAGTGATCGCAGAAGTTGATGTGAGAAGTTTCGTCGCCGCTCATGCGGACGGCGCATTGGTGCTGGACGTACGCGAGCCGCACGAGTACGAGGCGGGCCACGTGCCCGGTGCGCGACTGGTGCCGCTTTCGGTGGTCGCCGACGTCGCCCGTGAGATGCCCGTGGGCCAGCCGATCTATGTCATCTGTCAGAGTGGGAGCCGCAGCTGGCGGGCCGCGCAGCACCTTGATCGCGTCGGACACGACGTGCGATCGGTCCGAGGCGGCACCAGCGGCTGGATCGGTGCGGGCCGTCCAGTCGTGCGCGGCCAGCGCGCCAACCGAGCCTGACTGATCGAGGGATCGCTCCACGGACTGGCGCGAGCGACGATCACAGGGTCGCTGCCGTGTCTGCGTCAATCAAGTGACCTCGTAGTCGATGACCACGCGGTCACTGACAATTCCGAGGTTCATCCATTCAAGGACCTCCACGTGGCGCGAGTGGGTCTGGTAGGCCAGAAGGGCGTCCTTATCGATGAAGTCAATCACGAGCAGGACGGGCCAATGCGACTCGACGAGTCCTAGGTCGACGTGCACGGCGATGTCAAGGCGACCGTCATCAACATCCGCTAAAGCCTCCAGACGCGACTTGATCTCCTCGGCCTGATGCCGACGGACAGTGTCGTCGGCGGAGTCGAGCTGGAGGGCCACGACATGACGGATCACGCGTCAGCCGCTCCCCGGATTGCGTGGTCCGACGGCTGTTCCATGTGCGCAGGATCGAAATCAGCGCGTGAACTCTTCACAGGTAGTCGGTGAAGCGACGCGACTTTAGTGGTGGGCGGCGAATCGCCCGAGTGCGCGCAGCTGGTCGTCGGTGCCGACGCTGAGGAGTACGTCGCCGGCGAGGAGCAACTCGTCGGGTGTCGGATTGGTGACGAAGCTGCCGTCAGGTCGTCTGATCGCCAGGACGAGTGCTCCGGTCTCGTCGCGCACGTGGGCAGCGCGCAGCGATGTGCCCGCGAGCGCGGAGTCGGTGGCGAGCATTGTCTCGCCGAGGCGAAAGAGGAGGCTGCCGTTGTGCATGACCACGTCGACGAAGTCGACAACGTGGAGCTGAGTGACGAAGGAAGCCATGCGGTCTCCGCCGAGTTGCTGGGGGCGACGACGCGATCGGCGCCCGCTCGAGTGAGCTTGACCTCTGAGGACTGGCTGCGTGCCCGGCCATGATTTGGAGGTCAGAGCGCAGGGACTTGCCCGCCACCGTGAGGTACAGGTTGTCAGCATCGGTGTCGAGTGCGGCGACGAGGGTTGCGGCTCGTTCGATGCCGGCGCGCCGAAGGACTTCGTCATCGGTCACGTCGCCGAGGACCGTGGCGTAGGGCACCGCGCTCAGTCGTTCGGAATCACGATCGACCACCACCACATCGCGCCTGGCGTTGACGAGAAATCGGGCCACTTCACTGCCCACCCGCCCCCACCCGCATACGACCACGTGGCCGGTCACGTGCTCTATTGCTCGGTCTACTCGGCGCCTCCTCACACGGCTTCTCATGTGTCCATCGACTAACAGTTCCAACACCGCCGAAAAGGCGTGGAGCGTGGTGCCTACACCGACCAGGATCAGGATCATCGTGAAGGCCTTCTCGCCCGTTGCCAGGGTGCGCGAGGTACTGAAGCCGACGGTGGTGATTGTTGAGATCGTCTGAAAGAGCGCGTCGCGAAGAGAAAAGCCCGGCGCGAGGTAACCTGCGGTCCCGAGGACCAGCACGAGTCCGAGTGCCACGAGGGCGATCCTCACGCGGCGAAACGGGTCTCCCGCGACGTGATCCTAACGAGAAGCGCGCCGTTGTCAGGGGCCCCAGTGCGAACACGGTCGATCTCAATCAGGCGTGCGGCAGCGATCTCGGACCACTCAACCCACTGCTGTACCAGATCGCGGGTACAGCGGCTTACACGAAGGACTTCCACGACGTGACGCTAGGCAACGACCAGCTGCCCTACCCGACCGCGCCGGGATACCCCGCAGGTGCGCTACGACCTGCCGACACGCTTGGGCACGCTGATCGTGACCGGGTTACTCGCGACGTTTGCCCCGAGGGCGACCTATTCGTTCACCCAGCCGTAGGGTGACGCCCCGATGGTGCTGAACGCCAGTGGGGCGCCCGCTTCTCGAGGAAGGCGCGGATCGATTCTTGGGCGTCGGGGATGAGGCTCGCCTGGGACATCACCTCAATGGCGACGTCATAGGCGTCGCGTTGGTTGAGGCCGATCTGGCGGTAGAAGGCGGACTTGCCGATGGCGCGTGACTCGACACTTCCACGGGTCACCCGCGCCAGAAGTTCATCGGTTGCTTGATCGAGGTCCACGTCGGCCACCACGGTGTTGATGAGTCCCCACTGCGCGGCGGTGTCGGCGCTGATCGCGTCACCGGTGAGACCCATCTCGAGCGCCCGCTTGCGCGAAATGGCGCGGGCAACGGCGACGAGGGGGGTCGTGCAAAAGAGTCCGCCGCGGCCTCCAGGCGTGGCGAAGGTCGCGCTCGACGACGCCACCGCCAGGTCCGCGCTCGCAACCAACTGGCATCCCGCCCCGGTCGCAAGGGCGTGCACCTTGGCGACGACCGGCTGGGGAATCTCCTGGATCGTCTCCATCATCTTCGTGCATCGCGAGAACAAGTGGCGCACGCTCTCGATGTCGGCGTCGAGCATCTCGGAGAAGTCATGTCCCGTGCACCAGACGGGTCCGGCGGCGGCGAGGATGACGCCCAGCGCGTCACTCTCACCCGCGAGGCTGAGAGCGGAGATGATCTCATCGATCATGGCGAGGGTGAGGGCGTTACGACGCTCGGGCCGGTTCAATGTGATCGTGATCGCCGCGTCGCGACGTTCGTATTGGATGTTCGCGAAAGTGGCCACGGTGTCGTCGTTCTCCTCTCTAGAGGATGGTAGGTCACGGTGCTTGTGCGTCGAGATCGGCTTGTCGCATCTTCGACCTCGATGGCGTCGCACCGAGGGGCTGAGGACACGGGACGTGCGCCGTCGCCAGGTCGACCGGGCGAGATCCTGGCCGGTTTCACGAGGGACTTTGGGCCTTCTGCGACGCGTTTGCGACCTAGACTGCGCGCTCTAGAGTGCAAAAATAGCACCGACAGTGCGAAGGGGGTGGAAGCGATGGGCGCCTACCGCGACGCGTGGCAACGTAGCGTTGAGAATCCGACGGCCTTCTGGGGCGACGCGGCTCAACTGATCAGCTGGTACGAGAATCCGAGTGTCATCCTCGATGACTCGGACGCACCGCGTTACCGGTGGTTCGCGGACGGGGTGATGAACACTTGCTACAACGCGGTCGACCGACACGTCGAGTCCGGTCGAGGTGAGCAGCTAGCTCTTGTTTACGACAGCCCGGTCACCGGCGTAATCCGGCGTCTGACCTACGCCGAGCTCTTACACGACGTGTCCCATTTCGCGGGCGTCCTGCGCGGACTCGGCGTGAACAAGGGCGACCGGGTCGTCATCTACATGCCGATGATCCCCGAGGCAGTCGTCGCTATGCTCGCCTGCGCTCGCCTTGGCGCCATCCACTCGGTCGTCTTTGGCGGCTTTGCCGCCCACGAGCTCGCCCAGCGCATTGACGACGCCCAGCCCACGGTAGTCGTCTCGGCGTCGTGCGGAATCGAGGTCAATCGCGTCATCTCCTACAAGCCGCTTCTCGACGCCGCTCTGGAGGAGGCCACGCATCGGGTGGCGCATTGCGTCATCGTCCAGCGTCCCGAGGAGATGGCGACGTTGGTGCCAGGACGCGACGTGCACTGGTCCGAGGCCATGTCCGCGGCGAGCGCGGTGGACTGCGTTCCCGTCGCCGCGACCGATCCGCTCTACATCCTTTACACCTCGGGATCGACCGGCCGGCCCAAGGGAGTCGTACGTGATAACGGCGGCCACGCGGTGGCGTTGCGCTGGAGCCTGCCGAACATCTATGACACTCACCCAGGCCAGGTCTTCTGGGCAGCCTCTGACGTGGGATGGGTCGTCGGGCACAGCTACATCGTCTACGCGCCTCTCCTGACTGGTGCGACGACCATCCTCTATGAGGGCAAGCCGGTCGGCACGCCCGACGCCGGGGCGTACTGGCGCGTCATTGCCGAGCATGGCGTGCGCACACTCTTCACCGCGCCCACGGGATTCCGTGCGGTCAAGCGGGAGGACCCGACGGGTTCTTTCGTCTCGCGCTACGACCTCTCGGAGTTCAAGTATCTCTTCCTCGCGGGTGAGCGACTCGACCCAGAGACCTTCACCTGGGCCAGTGACCTGCTGAAGGTGCCGGTGACCGATCACTGGTGGCAGACCGAGACCGGTTGGCCGATCGCTGCGAACCTGATGGGATTGGAACCGATGCTCGCCAAGGCCGGTTCGGCGACGATGCCGGTTCCTGGCTTTGACGTGCGGATCTTCGACGAGTCTGGCGTCGAAGTTCCCGCGAGCACCGAGGGACTGATTCTGGTCAAGACGCCCCTGCCGCCCGGCTGCATGACCGGCGTGTGGGGTAACGACGCCAAGTTCGAGGAGATCTATCTGTCCCAGTACCCGGGTTACTACTTGACTGGCGACGGTGGCCACTTCGACTCCGACGGCTACCTGTTCGTGATGGGACGAGTGGACGACGTCATCAACGTGGCCGGTCACCGGCTCTCGACGGGAGAGATTGAGGAGATCATCGCGGGTCACCCCGACGTCGCCGAATGCGCGGTCATCGGCGTGACGGACGACCTCAAGGGCCAGATTCCGAGGGCTCTAGTAGTTCTGAAAGCGGGTGTCACACGCGACCACGCGACGATCGAGTCCGAGCTGGTCGAGCGGGTGCGCGGTCAGTTGGGAGCAGTAGCGAGCCTGCGCCAGGTGAATGTCGTGGACGCTCTGCCCAAGACGCGTTCGGGCAAGATCTTGCGCAAGTCGATGCGGGCCATTGCCGACGGCGTCGAGATGGCGGTGCCGTCGACGATTGACAACCCGGCCACCCTCGAGAATCTCCGCCCGGTGCTGCGCCCGAACTGATCTCGGGAGGTCGCCACGGGATCACTACGATGGCCCGGAGGAGGAACGTGGCGAGGCTGCTGTTTACCGCATTTAGCAATCGAGAAGACGCGGTCGCCCTCGCACGAGAGGTCGGCGAGCGCCTCGGCAACGAGGGTCTCGAGAACCAAACGTATTTCCTTGACGCACCTGATCCCCCGAACCTGGACGAGAACGACCTGGTGATCAGCCTGGGTGGCGACGGCACGTTTCTACGCGCCGCGCGCCTAGCCCATGGATTCGGCGCGCGCGTCCTGGCTGTCAACCTGGGGCGACTTGGCTTCTTGCTCAACGTCCCGCCCGAGGAGTTGGTCGACGACGTCAAGCACTCGCTGCGCCACAACCACGTGGTCGAACGCCTGGCGCTTTCCATCTCGCGTCCGGGAGGGCTCCTGGACGACTTCGCGCTGAACGAGGTGGTCCTCGAGCGGGCCCACGCCGGCAGCATGGTCCGAGTCAAGAGTTTTGTCGGTGACGACGAATACCTGACCTACTCTGCCGACGGAGTCATGGTCGCGACCCCCACGGGCAGTACGGGCTACAACTTCTCCGCGGGAGGGCCCGTCGTTGAAGCCACTCTGAAGGTCATGATGCTCACGCCGATCGCTCCGCACTTCACGATTGACCGCACCATCGTCGTCGACGGCGACAAGGTGGTTCGCCTGGTCGCGCTGAACAAGCCGGCCGAGATCGTCGCCGACGGGCGTTCCATCGGCACACTGGCGCCGGGCGAATCCATCGAGGTCTCCAAGAGTTCGACGCCGGTGCGCGTCGTGGCGACGCGCAGTTTCGAGCTGGGCTTTCGTCTGCGCGAGAGCCTGCGAGAGGGACATGCCTAGCGCACGCCTCATCGAGCTCTACGCCCACGGACTCGGGGTGATCGATGACGCGCGCATCGAGTTCGG
>JAJZSX010000036.1 GCA_021849435.1 Actinomycetes bacterium
GATCTCGCCGGCGGCGTCGACACCGCCGACGAGCTGAGGAGAGCGACGCACTCGCAGGTGCGGATCGACCACCATCGCGTCCTTGTAGTTCACACCACTGAACTCCACGCGAACCAGAACATCGCTTTGATCTTTCGCGGTGGGGGTGACGTCGGTGACGGCGGTTGACAGGACGTTGTCGGAGACCGATATGTGAAAGGCGCGCATGCGGCCACTTTATGGCGCTGTCTCCTAGCATGCGATCGTGTTGCGTCCTGAAAGTTGGATCAGACCAGTGGGTGCAAGTCCCACCTGGGTAGTTGCCGGAAAGCCCAGTAGCAGGCCCCGGTTCGTCACCGAGAGGTGGCGGGCTGAGCGGGGTGTCAAAAGCCTCTTAGGAGGGAGCAAGCGTGCGGGCCGTAGTGTCTCTCGGCACGAGTCCTGCAGCCTCGTCACATGTATAACGGGGGAGCCGAGCCGCTCATGTCACGGCGAAGGCAACATTCGACCGATCGGCGTTCCGGAGATGCCAGTGGTCGAGTCCCCCCGGGGTACGGGGAGCGGCACGTACGCACGGCTTGATTCGAAACAGGAGAGACCCGTCTGTGCAGCCTCGTCAGCAAAGACCGATCGTATAAGCCAATGGTGAAAACGATCGGAGCACAGCGGGAGTCCGACGGGGTCGTAGTACTGGTGAGAGCCGTGAGCAACGCGGCAGGAGGGAAGGGCCCCGACTTCGGTCACGCTGGGAAAAGAGGAACGAGTGAGGGCATGACTGGGACCGCCCAGTCCAACTCCCCCTGGGGACTTGCGTCCCCGGAGAAAGTTCGACGCCTCCAGAACCGGCTATGGGCTGCAGCCAAGCAGTCTGAGGATCGGCGATTCCACGCGCTGTTTGACCGCATCTATCGGAGTGACGTCCTGATAGAGGCGTGGAGTCGAGTCCGAGCCAATCGTGGCGCCGCGGGGGTCGATGCGTTGACCATCGCGGCGGTGGAGGACGACTATGGGGTGGCGCGATTGCTCAGAGAACTCCAGAGCGACCTCCGTGCAGGCATCTACTATCCGGCGCCAGTTCGCCGGGTGGAGATTCCAAAGCCCGACGGTCGCACGCGGCCCCTGGGCATTCCGACGGTGCGCGACCGGGTGGCCCAACAGGCAGCGAAGATCGTCCTCGAACCATTGTTCGAGGCGGACTTCCTGGCCTGTTCGTTTGGGTTTCGACCCAAGCGCTCGGCCACTGACGCCATGGAAGCCATTCGTGTCGCCTTCCCCAAGGGCAAGCAGTTCGTCTTTGAGGCCGACATCACGAACTTCTTTGGCGAGATCGACCATGAGAGACTTCTCTCGTTGGTTGGTGAGCGAGTCTCGGATCGTCGGGTGCTCAAGTTGCTACGACTGTGGTTGCGTGCGGGAGTGTTGAGTGAGGGGGTCGTGACCGAGACGGTTGCGGGCACGCCCCAGGGCGGGGTCATCTCCCCGCTGCTCGCCAACATCTACCTGCACGCCTTCGACCGAGCGTGGAGAACGCGCGGCACTGGCGAACTCGTGCGCTACGCGGACGACTTCGTCGTGCTGTGTTCAAGCCTCTCTCAGGCCGAAGAGGCCCATCGGCGTGCAACGACGCTCCTGGGCGAACTCGGCCTCGGCCTTCATCCGGACAAGACCCGTGTGGTTGATCTGCGAGAGGGTAGAGAGGGTTTTGACTTTCTCGGGTGTCATTTTCGAGCCAGGATGTCCGGCAAAGTGTGGGAGCAGCGGCGTGTCGTTCGCTACTACCTCCACCGCTGGCCGTCACAGCGCTCGATGAAGCGTGCCCGAGCGAGGATCAAAGCGCTCACCGCTCGAAGTCAGGTCGGGCAGCAGTTGAAAGATGTCATCGGACGGCTGAACCTCTTCCTTCGCGGATGGGGTAACTACTTCCGTACTGGCAACGCGGCCGACAGGTTCCTCTCACTGGACCGCTACGTGACGTGGCGGCTGAAGCGTCTTCTGATCAAGAAGCGCGGCCGCAACTTGCGCACCGGACAAGCGACGACTTGGACGCGCGCCTGGTTCCACGACCAGGGCCTGCACCAGCTCATAGGCACTATCCGTTATCCAAAGGCCGCGTAACTATGCTCAGAAGACCGTCGGTAAGCCGTGTGCGGGAAAACCGCACGCACGGATTGAAAGGGGGATGGGGAAACGGATCCGCTTGTCGGACACCGCGCCCCTGACTACCAATGGCAACGACGCACGATCCCCTCTGGCCGGCCGCGTCCACGCTGTTGCGTGCCGCGCCCTCGCAGCGGCGCACCGTCGCCCTCCTCGGCGTGCCGACCTACGCCACGTCGCTGAGTGCGCGCAGCGCGGCGAGCGCTCCTGGCGCGATCCGCGCGGCGCTCGCTCGCTACTCGACCTGGTCCTACGAGGACGGGGTCGATCTGGCCGAGCGCGTGGACCTGGTCGACCTGGGCGACGTGGCCGATCCCGACGGACCCGGCGGGAGCGCGCGCGTCGCTGCGGCCCTGGCGAGCGGTCCGAGTCGCGAGCTGTCGGTCATCCTCGGCGGGGACAACGCGGCCACCTTTCACGCTCTGGCGGCCCTGGCTGGTGGCGACTGGGACTCACTGGGCCTAATTACCCTCGACGCGCATCACGACTTGCGCGAGGGTATCTCCAATGGCTCGCCCGTGCGCCAGGCCCTCGCGGCTGGCCTGGACGGGGCCCACGTCGTCCAGATCGGACTCGCCGACTTCTCCAACTCGTCGGCCTACGCCGCGGTGGCCCGTGCCGAGGGCATCCACGTGGTCTCGCGCGCAGCGCTACGACGCGAGTCCCTCGAGACCGTCTTGGCCCACGCTCTGGACGTCGCGAGTGAGGGCGGACGGCGCGTCTACGTCGACCTGGACCTCGACGTCGCGGACCGCGCGGTGGTGCCGGGATGCCCGGCGGCCGCGCCGGGTGGGCTCAGCGCCGACGACGTGCGCCGCGTAGCGCGCCTGGTGGGTGCCGACGAGCGCGTGGTCGCCCTCGACGTGACCGAGATCGACGTGGCACGCGACAGCGAGGACGAGCGCACGGTTCGCCTGGCGGCGTTGGTGGTGCTTGAGGCCCTGGCGGGCGTGACGAGGAGACGGACATGACGGTGATTCTCAGCGGGGCGCCTCTCACGCGTTCGCAGGTGCTGGAGGTGGCGCGCGGCTTCGAGACGGTGGAGATCGCCGTGGAGACCCTCGCGTTGCTCGCCACCAAGCGCGCGGCGATCGACGCGCTGGTCGCCTCCGGGACCCCCGTCTATGGGGTGTCGACGGGATTCGGATCGTTGGCAACCACATTCATCTCGCCCGAGCAGCGCCGCGATCTGCAGCGCTCGCTCATTCGCTCCCACGCCGCGGGGGTGGGAGCCGAGGTAGAGACTGAGGTGGTGCGCGCGATGATGATCTCGCGCCTGTCGAACTTGTGCTCGGGCGTCTCGGGAGTGCGGCCCGAGACGGCGCTCGCCTACGCCAGCCTGCTCAACGCACGGATCACGCCCGTCGTGCACGAGTACGGCTCGCTGGGATGCTCGGGCGACCTCGCGCCGCTCGCGCACGTGGCGCTGGCTCTCATGGGCGAGGGCGACGTACGCGACGCCGGAGGCGCACGTGTCATGGCGGCCACGGCGCTCGCTGACGCGGGCCTCACCCCCGTGATCCTGGCCGAGAAGGAGGGCCTGGCTCTGATCAACGGGACCGACGGCATGCTCGGCCAGCTCGTCCTGGCGATCGACGACCTCGAGCAGATCTACCGGCTGGCCGACGTGGTCGCGGCAATGTCGGTCGAGGCGCTGCGTGGCACCGACCGGGTCTTCGCCGCCGAAATCCACGCTCTGCGGCCCCACGCCGGCCAGCGCGACAGTGCCGCCAACCTGACCGCGCTGCTCGCGGGCTCGCCCATCGTCTCTTCGCACGTCGACGACGTGACCCAGGTCCAGGATGCCTACTCGTTGCGCTGCGCTCCCCAGGTCCACGGCGCGGGGCGCGACACGTTGGCCCACGCCACGCGCGTGGCCGACGTCGAGCTCGCCTCGGCGATCGACAACCCCTCGATCCTCGCGGACGGCTCGCTCGAGTCCAACGGCAACTTCCACGGTGCACCGGTGGGCTACGTTCTCGACTTCCTCGCGATCGCCCTGGCCGACGTGGCCTCGATGTCGGAGCGGCGCACCGACCGGCTTCTCGACGTGGACCGCAACTTCGGCCTAGCCCCCTTCCTGGCTCACCAGGCGGGCGTGGACTCCGGCCTGATGATCGCCCAGTACTCCCAGGCTGCACTGGTCAGCGAGATGAAGCGCCTGGCGGCGCCGGCGAGCGTGGACTCGATTCCCTCCTCGGGCATGCAAGAGGACCACGTGTCGATGGGTTGGCACGCGGCGCGCAAGTTGCGCCGGGCCATCGAGGCCGCCCGTGACGTCCTGGCGATCGAACTGCTCGCGGCCTCGCGCGCGCTCGCCCTGCGCGCACCACTGCAGGCGGGCGCGGCCACCGGTGCTCTGGCCGACCTGGTCAATGCGACCTCCGGCGGACCGGGACACGACCGCTGGCTGGCGCCTGAGATCGCGGCGGTGGGAGAGTTGGTCCGAAGTGGTGAGGCCCTCGATCTCGTGGCTCGCCACGTGACACTGTTCTAGGAGGCGACATGCAGGGTTCACGAGTCGTGCGCGCGGCGAGGGGATCGCAGCTCAGCGCACGGTCTTGGCCCCAGGAAGCCGCGCTGCGCATGTTGATGAACAACCTCGATCCCGAGGTGGCCGAGCGTCCCGAAGACCTGGTCGTCTACGGCGGCACCGGCAAGGCGGCGCGCGACTGGGCGAGCTTCGACGCGCTCGTGCGCACGTTGACGACGCTCAAGGACGACGAGACGATGCTGGTGCAGTCGGGCCGACCGGTGGGGGTCTTTCAGACCCACGAGTGGGCACCGCGCGTGCTGATCGCCAACTCGAACTTGGTGGGCGACTGGGCGACCTGGCCCGAGTTCCGCCGCCTCGACGCGCTGGGGCTCACCATGTACGGCCAGATGACGGCGGGTTCGTGGATCTACATCGGCACTCAAGGGATTCTGCAGGGAACCTACGAGACGTTCGCCGCCGTGGCCGCCAAGCGCTTCGGGGGCACGCTGGCGGGCACGCTCACTCTGACCGGGGGAGCAGGAGGCATGGGTGGGGCTCAGCCGCTCGCCGTCACCATGAACGACGGCGCGTGCCTGGTGGTCGACGTCGACCCCTCGCGCCTGGCCCGGCGCGTCGAGCAGCGATACCTCGACGAGTGGACGAGCGATCTCGACGAGGCGCTGCGTCGAGTAGAAAGCGCGCGCGCTGAGAGGCGCGCACTGAGCGTGGGTGTGGTGGGCAACGCCGCGACCGTCTTCGCCGAACTGCTGGCGCGCGGGGTGGAGATCGACATCGTCACGGATCAGACGTCAGCGCACGATCCGTTGAGCTACCTGCCCGAAGGGATCGAGCTCTCCGACTGGCACCACTACGCCGACACCAAGCCCGAGGAGTTCACCGATCGCGCGCGCCAGTCCATGGCCAAGCAGGTCGAGGCGATGGTGGGCTTCCTCGACGCTGGCGCTGAGGTCTTTGACTACGGCAACTCGATCCGCGGCGAGGCGGTGCTCGGAGGATACGAGCGGGCCTTCGCGTTCCCGGGCTTCGTGCCGGCCTACATACGGCCACTCTTCTGCGAGGGCAAGGGACCCTTCCGGTGGGCGGCGTTGTCGGGGGATCCCGCGGACATCGCACGCACCGACCGGGCCGTGCTCGAGCTCTTTCCCGACAACGAGCCGCTGGCGCGCTGGATCTCCAAGGCCGAGGAGCGGGTCGCCTTTCAGGGGCTGCCCGCGCGGATCTGCTGGCTGGGCTATGGCGAGCGCGACCTCGCGGGGTTGGCCTTTAACGACCTGGTGGCGCGCGGGGAGGTGTCCGCACCGATCGTGATCGGCCGCGACCACCTTGACAGCGGCTCGGTCGCCTCGCCCTATCGCGAGACCGAGGCCATGCTGGACGGTTCCGACGCGATCGCCGACTGGCCGCTGCTCAACGCTCTTCTGAACACGGCCTCGGGCGCCTCGTGGGTCTCGATACATCACGGCGGCGGAGTGGGGATCGGCCGCTCGATCCACGCGGGACAGGTCTGCGTCGCCGACGGCACCGAGCTGGCCGCACAGAAGCTCGCACGTGTCCTACGCAACGACCCCGGCATGGGCGTGATTCGCCACGTCGACGCGGGCTACGAGGTCGCCGAGGCGACGGCTCTCGAGCGCGGCGTGCGCATTCCGATGCGCGAGACGTGACGACTCTCTACACCAACATCGGCGAGCTGACGACCAACGACGTTCGCCTCGGCGACGGTTCGGCCATGGGTCGCCTGCGTGACGCCGCCCTCGTCGAAGAGAGTGGCCGCGTCGTCTGGCTCGGGGCGGCGGCCCACGCGCCGGCGGCCGACGTGCGCGTGGACTGCGCCGGCGCGGCCGTGATCCCGGGATTCGTCGACTCGCACACCCACCTGGTCTTCGCGGGAGACCGGGTGGACGAGTTCGTCGCGCGCATGGCCGGCACGCCCTACGACGACGGCGGCATCCGCTCGACCGTCGCCGCGACGCGCGCCGCGACACGCGAGGAGCTCTTGGTTACCTCGGCCGCGCGGGCCGGCGCGCTGTTCGCAGGTGGGGTGACGACCCTCGAGGTGAAGTCGGGCTACGACCTCACGGTCGAGGGCGAGGTGCGACTGCTCGAGGTGGCGCGGGATCTGACGGGTGAGACCACGTTCCTCGGCGCGCACGTAGTTCCCCCGGAGTTCAGCGACCGCGCGGCCTACGTCGAGCTCGTGGCCGGGGCGATGACGCGCGCCTGCGCGCCGCTCGCGCGCTGGGCCGACGTGTTCTGTGATCGCGGGGCCTTTGACGTCGACGAGGCGCGCCACGTGCTGACCAGTGCGCGCGCGGCGGGACTCGAACTGCGCCTGCACGGTGGCCAGCTGGCCGACGTCGGCGCGGTGCGACTCGCACTCGAGATGGGGTGCGCGAGCGTGGACCACTGCACTCACGTGAGCGAAGGAGACCTCGCGGCCCTCGCCGGATCTTCGACGGTGGCGACGCTGCTGCCCGGAGCCGAGTTCTCCACGCGCTCGGCCTACGCCGACGCCCGTCGCTTGCTTGACGCCGGTGTCGCGATCGCTCTGGCCACCGACTGCAATCCCGGCACCAGCTACGTGACGAGCATGGGCTTCGTCATCGCCCTCGCGGTGCGCGAGATGGGGCTGACCCCCGACGAGGCGCTCTACGCCGCGACCCGCGGCGGCGCGGCCGCGCTGCGTCGCAGCGATGTCGGCCACCTGGGGTTGGGCGCGCGCGCCGACCTCGTGATCCTCGATGCGCCGCGATGTGCGCATCTGGCCTATCGGCCCGGGGCCAACCTGGTGACGCGCACCGTGCGCGCGCCGTAGACCCCGCGGCGACAAAGGACGTCGTCGGATTGAATGGAGGCGTGCCGATCAGCCTCTCAACGCCGGGCCCTGAGGAGTTGGTCAGCGTCGCGCGAGCCCTGGCCGATTGGCAGCGCGAAGGGGGACCGGTTCAGCTGCACCCGGGGGACGTCGGCTGGTACTGGCGCTTCGGGGTGTCGGCGACGGCGAACGCACTGCGCACCTGGCGCCGCGGCGAGCGCGTTCTCGCGCTAGGGCTCGTGGATAGCGGCGTCGTGCGACTGGCCTTCGCACCCGAGGCCGACGAGGACGAGGAGGTGGCGCGCGCGATACTCTCCGACGTGTCGCACCCCGGACGCGGCGTGCTCTTGCCCGACGGGGTCGTCGAATCGCGCGCCGGCGCGCTCTTTCGTCAACTGCTCCTGGACAGCGGCTGGCATGCCGACGAGGCCTGGACGCCGCTTCGACGATCCCTCGATGCGCCCGAAGCGCTCCACGCCGTGGGCCTTCGCGTCGAGGTAGTCGGTCCCGGGCGCATCGCGGACCGGGTGGCGATCCAGCGCTCGTCTTTCGCGAACTCGACCTTCACCGAAGAGGCCTGGCGCGCGATGGCCGGTGGCCCGCTCTATTCGGACGCGCGCTGTCTCGTCGGCTACGACGATGCGGGTGCGGCCGTGGCGGCCGTGACGGTGTGGTCGGCGGGAAAGGGACGACCCGGCCTGCTCGAGCCGATGGGCGTGCACCGCGAGCATCGCGGGCGCGGCTACGGACGGGCGATCTGCCTAGCCGCGGCGTCGGTCCTGGGCGAGCTCGGCGCCTCGAGCGCCACGGTGTGCACGTCGAGCGCGAACGTGGCGGGCGTCGCCGCGTACGCGTCGGCCGGGTACGAAGAACTGGCTGCCGTCACGGACTTTCGCCGCGACGTTGATGTCGAAGAGCGCCTCGCTAGTGTGCCTGTATGAGTAGCCCAATCGCCCCCGCTACCATGCCTCGGACTCTAGGAGAGCTGCGTGCGGCGGGTTACACGCGTCGCTCGGTGCGCGAGGAGATGCGCGCCAATCTGGAGACGCGCCTCGTCGACGGGCGTCCTTTGGTCAGCTCGGTGCTGGGATACGAGGACTCGGTGCTGCCCCAGCTCGAGACCGCGTTGCTGGCCGGTCACGACATCATCCTCCTCGGCGAACGCGGTCAGGCCAAGACCCGCATGATCCGCGCGCTGGTCGAGCTGCTCGACGAGTGGCTGCCCATCGTCGCGGGATCGCCGGTGCGCGACGATCCCTTCTCGCCGATCTCACCCGACGCGATCGACTTACTCGCTCGACTGGGCGAGGAGACGCCGATCGACTGGGTGCACCGCAGTCAGCGCTTCGCCGAGAAGCTCGCTACGCCTGACACGTCTATGGCCGACCTGATTGGCGAGGTCGACCCGATCAAGGTCGCCGGCGGTCTCTACTTGGATGACCCGCGGGCCCTCTCCTACGGCCTCGTGCCCAAGTCCAACCGCGGCATCTTTGCCATGAACGAGCTGCCCGACTTGGCCGAGCGCATCCAGGTGGGGCTGCTCAACGTGCTCGAGGAGCGCGACGTGCAGATCCGCGGCCATCTCGTGCGCCTCGAGCTCGACCTCGTGGTGGTGGCCACGGCCAACCCCGAGGACTACACGAACCGCGGGCGCCTCATCACGCCGTTGAAAGACCGCTTCGGCAGCCAGATCCGCACCCACTACCCCTACGAGATCGCCACCGAGATCGAGATCGTCCACCAGGAGGCCGTTCTCGCGCCCTCGCCGGTGCCGATCGTGGTGCCGTGGTTCATCGATGACATCGTGGCCCGCGTGAGCCACGTGGCGCGCGCCAGCCACGTCATCAGCCAGCGCTCGGGGGTCTCGGTGCGATTGTCAATCGCCAACTACGAGACGGTCGTGGCCAGCGCCCTGCGCCGCAGCCTTCGCACCGGTGACGCGACCGTCGTGCCGCGCGTGAGCGACCTCGCCGCGATGGTTCAGTCCACCCAGGGCAAGATCGAGCTCGACACGGTCGACGACACCGATTCGGACCAGGTGATCGCCGCTCTGGTGGCCTTGGCGACGCGCCAGTGCTTCTCCGAGCACGTTGTCCTCACCGAGGCCAGTGGCATCGTGGCGGCCTTCGACGACGAGGTGCTCGTGCACGTGGGCGACGATCTGGCCGACCAGCACTACCTCGACGTGATGGCCGCGATGGGGGACCTTCAAGCGGCCGCGACGCGTGTCGCCGGCGTGAATGCGACCCCCGGGGAGCTCGCCTCGGCCGCCGAGTTCGTGCTCGAGGGCCTGTATCTGACCAAGCGACTGGCCAAGGACGCCGCCGGCGCGCGGGCCCTGTATCGCTCGAGGAGACGTTAGTGCCGGTTCGCTACGGCTTCCACCGCGCGGGTGACGGCGACGACGACGTCGACGCCGGCGAGATCCTCGACCTCTTGGCCGACGATTACTTAGAGAGCGGCGATCTCGAGGCGGCGATCGAGAACCTGCTGCGTCAGGGCTATTCGACGACCGACGGCGAGCGGGTCGAAGGTCTCGCGGGGCTGGTCGCGCGTGCCCGGCGTCGTCGCGCCGAGCTCGAGAGCCAGGCGGGCGCCGAGGACGAGCTCGACCGCTACCGGGAGTGGCTGGCTGAGATCGAAGAGACCGAGGTGCGCGCCATCGACGACCTCCTCGAGCGAGCCGAGGCCTCCGGTGACGAGCGTCGCGCCGAGGTGACGCGCCACCTGGCCGACGAGCGCGCCCTGGAGCGCGACCTGATGAGTGAGCGTTTCGCCGAGCGCCTGAGCTCGTATCAGCACTACGACTTCGTCTCCTCCGAAGCGCGAGAGAGCTTCGAAGAGATGCTCGGCGAACTCGAACGCGACGTGCTCTCAACGTACTTCGAGCAGGCCAAGGACTTCATGGGCCGCGCCGACGAGGCCGAGCTCGCGCGGCTACGCGAGATGATGGACGCGCTCTCGACCATGATCGAGCAGGACCGTCGCGGCGAGCCCCTGGATCCGTCCTTCGACTCGTTCATGGAGAACTTCGGTGACTACTTTCCCGGCGCCACCAACCTCGAGGACGTGATTCGCCAGATGGCCGAGCGCGCCGCCGCCGCCGAGGCGATGTTCAACTCACTCTCCGGCGCCCAGCAGCAGGAGCTGCGCTCGCTCTTCGAGCAGATGATGGGCAACATGGAGCTCAACTTCTCCCTGTCGCGCCTGAGCGCGAACCTGCGCCAGGCGACGCCGGACATCGACTGGCATCAGGCCGCGCGCCTGCGGGGTGCGTCCTCCTTCGCCGAGGCCACCTCGCGCGCCGAGGAACTGGCCGAACTGGGCCGCCTCGAGCGCTTCCTCACCCAGGGCGGGGCGGCCCGCGCCCTGCCCGAGGTCGACATCGAGTCACTTCGCCGTCATCTGGGCGACGACGCGGCGCGCCACGTGGCCAAGCTCCAGCGCGCCCTTGCCTCACTCGATGACGCGGGGTTCGTGGATCGCTCGCGCGAGGGGCTGCACCTCTCAGCCAAGGGCCTGCGCCAGGTGGGAGACCGCGCGCTGCGCGACCTCTTCACGCAGCTACGGGTTTCGCCGGTCGTCGGAGAGCACCGCGAGACTACGCTCGACCGTGGCGGGGACCGCGAGGAGACGTCCAAGCCCTGGCAGCCGGGCGAGCCGCTCTCGCTCAACCTCGCGCGCACGCTTCGCAACGCGATCACGCGCGAAGGTCCGGGACTTCCGGTGCGCCTCGCACCCGATGACTTCGAGGTCGAGGAGTACGAGTCGGCGCGGCGCAGCGCGACCGTCTTCGCCATCGACCTCTCGCTATCCATGGCGATGCGCGGCAACCTCGTGCCGGCGAAGAAGATGGTCCTGGCTCTGGCCGAGCTGATCCGCACGCGCTACCCGCGTGACCGGGTCGCCCTGGTGGGATTCGGTGAGGTGGCCCGCGAGTTGCGCGTCGCCGACATCCCGAGCCTCACCATTGACTACCAGTACGGCACGAACCTCCAGCACGCCCTCGCACTCTCACGGCACCTGCTGCGCGACGAGCGCGGCCAGCGCCAGATCGTCGTCGTTACCGACGGCGAACCCACCGCGCACCTGAGCGACGACGGCGAGCCGTTCTTCTCCTGGCCGCCGGTCGCCGAGACACTTCAGCGCACGATGGCCGAGGTCTTGCGCTGCACGCGCGCGGGGATCACCATCAACGTCTTCGCCCTGGACATCGAACGCACCCAGTTTCCCTTCGTCGAACAGATCGCCCGGGTCAACGGCGGGCGCACGTTCTACACCGAGGTCGACGACCTCGGGCGCTACGTTCTCGACGATTGGGTGCGCCAGCGTCGCGTCGGCTGACCCGCCATCAGGAAAAATCGAATTTCCATTTGCTTTTTGGTCCGAACCCCGACACAATGACACCGTTGTAATTACATCGGTGGCGACACCGTCGGGGAGGACTACAACATGGAGATCGTAGAGCTGCTGAGCGGCATGGAAGACCGGGGCTGGCAGGCCCGCGCCAACTGCATGGGCGTGGACCCGGACCTGTTCTTCCCCGAGCGCGGCGCGTCGACGCGCGAGGCCAAGGAGGTCTGCCGCGGCTGCGTGGTGCGCGAGGACTGCCTCGAGTACGCGCTCGACAACGGTGAGAAGTTCGGGATCTGGGGCGGGATGAGCGAGCGTGAGCGGCGCCGCCTGCGCCGGGCTCGCGCGATCGAGCGGCGCAGCCAGGCCGGCTAGATCCGCGCCTCGATCGTGCGCTGCGCGGACAGGTCGAGCTGGTCCCAGCGAGAC
>JAJZSX010000037.1 GCA_021849435.1 Actinomycetes bacterium
GTAACAGACTCACCGTCGGCCCTTTAGCAACGCCACGAGACACAAAAGGGCAGCGGCGGCCACAGTCACGTCGCGACGTAGACGTACTACGGCGGCGATGTCATCGACTCGCGCGGGTCGTCCGACTCCCAACTTCGGGCGGACCTCGACACGGGACCCATACACATTTCGTCCGCCGAGGGACACCTCGAGAGCCGCGGCGAAGGCGGCCTCGGCGACACCGGAGTTGGGAGAGGGATGAAGGGGCGCCTGGGTGCGCACCGCATGCGCGATGCTGCGCATCGCACGTGGACGCACCGCGGCGACCAGCACGGCGCACACCCGAGCGGGTACCCAATTGGCCGCGTCGTCGAGTCGGGCGCTAGCCGTGCCGTAGCGTTGGTAGCGCTCGGAACGATGCCCGACCATGGCGTCCATGGTGTTGACTGCCCGATAGCCCAACGCCCCGGGCGCACCCGCCACGGCGCCCCACAGCATCGGCGCCACGACCGCATCGACGGTGTTCTCCGCCACCGATTCGACGACCGCGCGGGCAATCTCGCTCTCGTCGAGCTCGCGAGGGTCGCGTCCGACGAGCGACGGGAGCAAGTCGCGCGCACGGTTCAAGTCGCCGGCCGACAGCGCGACGCCAACGTCGCCGGCCGCCTTGGCGAGTGAGCGGCCGGCGACACTGATGGCCGTTGCCAGTGCGCTCGAGCGTACGAGGAGTCCACTGGTCACGCCCAACGCGACCCCCACAACCGCGTAGAGGGCGCCCGGAAAGAATCCGTCACGATACGTTCGACGCTCCACCACGCCCATCGCCCGCCCAAAGAGGACCACCGGATGAATCGCCGACGGCGGTTCACCCACGAGCGCGTCGAGTCCCGCTCCGCAGGCCGCGCCGAGCAGACGTGATCGAATCGGCGTCATCGCAGAGCCCAGACCACGAGTCCGACGGTCTCGCCGACCACTCCGCTGGCACCGAGGACGTCGCCGGTATAGCCACCGAGGCGCCGCCACGACAGGGTCCCCACTGCGGCCATAGCGACGAGCTCGCCACAAAGCGCCTCGACACCACGTGCGCCACCACTCGCCACGAGCGAGATCGCCCCAACACCGCCCAGCGACATCGACGTCCACACCCAACGTCGCGCGCCTTTCGTGCTGAGGAATGACGTCACGATGCCCCCCGGTCGCGCGTAGGCAAGAACCTCACTAATGAGGACCATTCCGGTTCGCGCCGCACACCACAGCCCCGCTATCACGAGAGGCACGGGCCGCGAGCTCGCGAGCGCTCCCCACCGCACGAAGAAGACGGCGACGACGCTGATGACGCCAAAGGCGCCCACCGACGGATCAGCCATCACCTCGAGGCGTCGCTCGCGAGTGAGCGGGGCAATCAAGCCGTCGCCGGCGTCAGCCAGACCATCAGCGTGTAACAGTCCTGTCACCGCGAGATCTACGACCAGGGCGATGGCCCCCGCCAGCGACGGAGCCCACCAGCGAGACGCCACCCACCACGCCGATCCAACGACGAGTCCAATGACGACGCCTACGAGAGGGAACCAGACGAAGGTTGAACGCGACGGAGTACGCGACCCTCCGAATGCGGTGAGGAACGCGAAGGCCGCTCGCATCAACGGCTCTTCAACCTCAGGGGTAGCCCGGCAACGACGAGAATCACCTCGTCCGCACAGGCCGCGACCGCCTGGTTCAACCTGCCGAGCGCGTCGCGAAACTCCCGCCCCACGCTGCTCGAAGGATGTACGCCCAAGCCGACCTCGTCGGAGACAACAATCACGTCGCCGTTATGGCGCTCTAGCGCGTCACACAGAGCCGTCGCGTCGACGTCGACGTGGTGAGCCAGCCACGGGCCAAGGGAATCGATGAGAATTGTCTCGGAGAGCTCGCCCACCGTGGCCACGAGGTCGCTAGCCCCCTCAATGGTGCGCCAGGTGACGGGCCGTCGGCGACGATGCTCGTCGATGCGCCGTTGCAGATCGTCGTCATCAAGATCGAGGAGGGTCGCAACGTAACTGACGGTGCCACCTGAGGAGGCGGCCAACCGCTCGGCCACCGCCGACTTTCCGGACCGCGCCCCTCCAAGGACAAGGGTGATCACGTGCCCGCACCGATTCCCGCCAGCACCGCGCGATGCGTGGCGCGCGCGAGCCTAGACCCCCAGGGCGATCGCGGGCCCGCAAAGCGTTCGAAGGACTCACCCACACAGACAATGGAGACGGCGTCTGACGCGGTACCCGTGCCGTCGATCCCGGCGTCGAAGAGCGCCTGAGTCTTAGCCTCGGTCACCGTGACCAGCGCATTGAGAAGAGCGCCGCTCTCGAAGCGAACGGGGAGCAGGGCGACGATGTTGATCGTCCCCGGCACGATCTCGCCGGTGATCGTCTCGGCCTCGGCCGCCCACGTGGGCTGGGTCAGGCCAACCGTCGCTTGCACGACTACATCACCATCCTGCCCGGACGTTACGTCGCTGACGCGTGCCGCGGTCAACATCGTGACCCCCGGACCGGACAAGGAAAAAACTGCCGCCAGCTCGCTCGCGTGACTGTCGACGTCGGTTCGACGGTAGTCGTGGTCCACCTGGGCGTTGAGAACCCATTGGCGCAGACCCACTCCACCACCGCTTGCCGCGGTCGAGGCAACAAGTGTCGGCTTCTCGAGGTACCAGAGCAAGGCGTCTAGGTCACGACCCGACTCGTGGCGCGACACGGTTGTCGCCAGCATCAGTATTCAATTCCCTTCATTGCTCGGATTCCTTGGTCGTAGGCGTGCTTGATCGGACGCATCTCGGTGACCGTATCGGCAATTTCCACAATTCCACTAGGAGCGTCGCGTCCGGTGATGATGATGTTCGTCTTCTCGGGACGCGACCTGATGACGTCGATCACGTCACCGAGTTCGATCCATCCAAAATTGATGGCGTACGTCATCTCGTCGAGGATCACCAGTTGGAAGTTCCCGCTCGTGATCTTCTCGCGAGCTACCTCCCAAGCGTGTCGACCCTTGGCGGCCGTCTCATCGAGATCGGTCGACTCCCAAGTGAACCCGTCTCCGAGACTCTGCCATTCGATGCCCAGGTGCTGAGCGAGCTTGTGCTCTCCTGACTGCCACTTGCCACTCTTGACGAATTGCACCACGCACACTTTCCATCCACGCGCCCACGCCCGTCCCATCACACCGAAGGCCGCGGACGACTTTCCTTTGCCATCTCCCGTATTGACCAAGACGAGCGATGTCGCCCTCCGCAATGGCTTGCTGGCCGGTGCGGTCAGTGGTATGTCAGTCATGATGCCCCTCCCCTCGACGGCGCGGAAGGACGACCACTTCGCCGTCCGCACCGTGAAGAACTTGAATTCGAGCCCCGAAGAAGTGCCCGAGCGACTCGCCCGTCAACACCTCGGCGGGCGGTCCTGATGCCACCGAGCTACCTTGATGCAAGAGCAAGAGGCGATGGGCGAACTGCGAAGCGAGCGTGAGATCGTGTAGAGCCGACACCACCGTCAGATTGCGCTCCACGCGCAACTCGTCGACCAGCTCCAACGCGTCCACCCGGTGACCCAGGTCCAGAGCGCTGGTCGGCTCGTCCAGGAGAAGAATCGGTGCCTCTTGGGCTAGCGCGCGGGCGAGAACCAAGCGCTGGAGCTCGCCTCCCGACATCGCGCCGAGGGGCCGCTCGGCCATCCTGTCCAGCTCGAGGCGCGTGAGCAGATCGGCGCACAACGCCCGATCGCCCTCGCCCTCTGCGCCAAAATATCCCAAGTGCGGCGTGCGGCCAAGCGCCACGTAATCGATCGCTCGCATTTGACGCGGCAATTCCGGGCTCTGGGGGACGAAGGCCACCAGACGTGCGAATCGTCGCCGCGACATCGACGAAACGTCAACACCATCGATGGATATCGTCCCCTCATAGGAGATGAGACGCGCCAACGCGCGTAACAACGTGCTCTTGCCCGCTCCGTTCGCGCCGATCACGCCGAGCCATTGACCTGCGTCGACTGTCTCATTCACCCCAACCAGGGCGTCGGCGTTGTCATAACGCACACCGAGCGACAACATGGTGAGTGAACCCACGGCCGAGAACTGTTCGAGTGCCGCCACTAGAGCACGCCCAGTTGAGAGCGCCGCGAACGTAGGACAAAGATGAAGAACGGACCACCGATGAATGCGGTCACCACGCCGAGTGGCACTTCGGCGGGCGCGTCGATCATTCGCGCGCCGAGGTCGGCGAGAATGAGAAATGATGCACCGCTCACCATTGAAACCGGCAGCACGACCCGGTAGCTGGCATTGGTCGTCAGACGCACGATGTGAGGCACGATGATCCCCACAAAGCCGATCAGACCGCTCACCGACACTGCGGCGGCGGTGCCCAGCGTCGCCGCGGCCACCACGGTGAGGCGCACTCGCTGTGGGTGCACTCCCAGAGCCGAAGCTTCCTCCTCACCGACGCGCAAGACATCGAGCAATCGCCGGTGCGCGATCAGTACCCCTGCGCTCACCACGACGTAGGGCAGAATCAAGCGCACGTCGGTCCACGTTGCGACCGACAGGCTACCGAGAATCCACGAATAGACCGGCTGCAGATCCGCCGCGTGCTGTTGTTGGAGGTTGGTCTGCAGCGCGGTGAAGACGGCGGCGACCGCGACACCAGCCAAGACAATCGACGAGTTAGTGGAGTGCTGGCCCGCACGAGATCCCACCAGGTAGGTCAAGGTGACCGCGACCGTCCCGCCCACGAAGGCGAACGCCGGCAGCAAGTACACCGACGTCGACGACGAGATGATTGCGATCGTGGCGCCCAGCCCTGCACCGGCGGCGACTCCCAACAAGTACGGATCAGCGAGAGGGTTGCGAAACACGCCCTGATATGAGGCGCCGCCCGCCGCTAGCATCGATCCGACCAGTCCGGCCAACACAACGCGCGGCAGGCGAACGTCCCAAACGATGGCCTGGTCGATGGTCGACGCCGTTGCGTGGGGATGCCACCATGGCAGATGCGAAACGAGAACGTTGACGACCAGCCCGAGGGAAAGGTCGGCCGGTCCGGTCGCCGTGGCGATCAGCGCCACGGCGACCAGAACACCGAGCGAGATGAGCAACGGGACTTTCGCCGACACCGGTGCCGGCGCACGACCCACGGGACTCTGACGAGGTCCGTCGCTCACGTCAGCACTAGCCTTGCTGGTTCTTTATGACGTTGGCGACCTCTTGAAGGAGGATAGTGATCCGCGGACCCCACCGCGACGCGATGTCATCGGACAGGGTCACGATTCGATTATTCATTACCGCCGACAAAGACTGCCAACCGGGTCGTGCGGCCACGCTCTGGGGGGTCACCTGGCAGCACTTGTGGTCGGCCAGGAAGATGTACGTCGGGTTGGCCTGGAGAATGAACTCGGCGGTCAGCTGGGGATAACCACCGTTGCTATTCACGCCGGCCGCATCCGCGATCGACTTCAAGCCCAACAGACTCAAGAGCGATCCCATGAAAGTCGATGAGGTGACCGAGTAATAGGTGGGGTCAAGCTCGTAGTAGTAGGTGGTGCCTGCGGGCGCACGTGGCGTCGACTTGACGATGGAGCTGACCGTGGCCCTCAAGTGAGCCACCTCCCTAGAAGCCTGGAGGAAATGACCCGTCGCCCGTCCCAGACCCAAGTACTGGTGGTAGGCAACTGCGAGTGAGGGGGCCGCCGGATCGTAGATCACGGGGATCTTCAACTTGGCCAACTGTGACGCAAGCGCCGGGGGCTCGTACGCCAGAACGATTAGATCGGGGTGATACTTTGCGATAGCTTCAGCGCTGACGCTGTAGCCGTCGAGGCTGGTCATGGGCGCGCCCTTGGGATAGTTCGAGTACTTATCGACAGCCTTTACCTGAGACCCCGCACCGATTGCGTAGAGCATCTCCGTCGCAGTTGCCGACAAGGACATGATCGCGTGAGGCTTCGCCGGAATGGTCACTGCCCCGTGGGCGGTGAGAACGGTGACCGGGAAACCCGATCGCATTGCCGCACCACTGGCACTATTGAGAACCGGCACAAACGACACGACGAACGCCAAGAAGGCACCCGCTAGGCCCAGAATCTTCTTCATTTACAACTCCGTTGACTAGAACGGAGGACGATTGAAGCCCGTCACCACTTCGCTGAAGTGGAACGAACCGTCCTTCCTCCGAGGACCGATTACGTCGACGCAGAGCAGGCGACCGGGCTCGTCCCCAAGTGGGGCATCACCGTTGCGGGACAGCTCCGGGATCTCACCGGACTTCGCTATCTCTACGTCACCGCATCATCTAGATGCAGCACCGTGAGCATACACAGAATCGCAGGGGGCAGGTGGGTCAACCTTCTCGAGCGCAGTGGATCAATACACGCGCACCGCGCCACCCAACGGCGACGAGGAGTCATTCAAAGAGACGCCCGGCGACCATCGGTCGCGATGGACCACGCTCCGCAATGGCGAGCGCTCGCGCCATCCGTGGCGCTCGAGGTCTGGCGTCTCCTGAAAGAACACCACCGGCCCGACGCACAGCCACGCCACCGGACGCACACCCGAAGGCAGATTCAACAAGTGACTGACGAAGCGTTCTCGATAGAACGACACCCACCCCAGCCCCCAGCCCTCGGCCGTGCAGGCGAGCCAGAGATTTTCAATCGCGAGGCAAGTCGAGTAGAGGCCTGCGTCGGCGATGGCATGACGTCCCAGAATGTGGGGCCCGCCGCGCTCGGGGCTGAACGTGACAACGATGGAAACGCTGGACTCAAGAACTCCATCGATCTTGATCGGGGAGAAGCGACGAGCCTGCTCGGCATCAAGCGAATCAGCAAAGATCTGCCGTTCGGCGTGAACGTGATCCACGAATTGGCGCCGTGTCTCATCATCGGTGACCACAATGAAGTCCCAGGGTTGGGAGAGCCCTACGCTCGGAGCCGCGTGCGCGGCTTCGAGAAGCCGGAGCAGGTCGGACGGGTCAACCGGTTCTCCGGTGAATTCACCGCGCACGTCACGGCGACGATAGATGACGTCGTAGAACGACTCCGCAATCGATCCGACAGGCGTCTCGACACCACCAATCTTTGCGGGTCGAGCTAGCCGAGGATCGATGATTGATTCTCCCATTCTCGGCACTCTAGGTCGGCGCGACGGATATCGCCGATAGCTACGCTCAACCTCATGAAGCTATCGACGTTCGATAACGTTCCGTCGCGCGTCATTGAACTCGAGGAAGTTTTCAATCTGCGTGACCTGGGTGGCTATCCCACTGGTGACGGACGGAGTACCCGCTGGCGTCAACTATTTCGAAGCGATGCGCTGCATCGCATCACCACTGCCGACCTCGATACTCTCACCGGTCTCGGCATTACGACTGTCATCGACCTGCGTTCCCAGAGTGAGATTGCCTTTGCTGGCCAAGGACTCCTGCTGAACAGTGCCATCACTTTCGTGACAACGCACGACGGCGACGATGACCGCGCTCAAGACGGCACGATGCGTTCTGTAGGCCCGCTCTCGCATCGCTACCTCGACTACCTCGCCAATGAGAGGTTGCATATCGCCATTAAGAGGCTCGCCGACTCAGACTGTTACCCCGCGATCATCAACTGCTTCTTCGGCAAAGATCGCACGGGCGTCCTCGCAGCGCTCCTCTTGGAGATCCTGGGCGTAGATCGCTCAATTGTGATCTCTGATTACGCGTTGAGCTCGTCGCGAACTGGCGCGTTGATCGCGCGGCTCAAGGAAGATCCGCTCTATCGCGAGACACTGGAACAGACCGATCCGTCACTCCTCGCCGCCGATCCCTCCACCATGTCGACGTTCCTCCAAGCCGTAGATGAGCGATACGGCGGCGCAGAATCGTGGGCCAGGGCCGGGGGAATCGTATCGAGTGACCTGGCTCGTCTCCGCGCGAACCTATTGGTCCGGTCTCCACCAAATAGGCACCACTACTCGATCACACAATTCGAAGCGTGACTTTGTAGCAACTTACAAGTCCCCAGAAGAGGTGTATGTTCCGAAGTGAACAGGAGGTTCCCAATGGCAAAAAAAGTCCTGGTGCTCGGCAGTAGTTTCGCGGGACTCACCGCGTCCCTCTCGCTAAAGCGCGAGCTTCGTGACGACGTCGCGGTCACGGTCATCTCACCGTCGGATATCTTCGTCTTCAATCCCTCTTTGATTTGGCTTCCCTTCGGTAAGCGCAAGGCCGGTGATCTGACCTTTCCGGTGAAGCCCACCCTCGACCATCACGGAATCGACTTCGTTGGCCACGCGGCGACCTTGATTGACCCTGCCGCTCAAACCGTAACCGCCGCTGGCACGATCTACAAGTACGATTACCTCGTCATTGCGACTGGATATCGCAACGACTTCGACGTCGCCCCCGGTCTCGGGCCTGACGGTAATGCGGTAACAATCACCTCACTCGACGACGCGATCCACGCGGGGGAGGCTTGGGGCAAACTCATGGATAACCCCGGTCCCGTGGTTGTTGCCGCCAGTCAGGGCGCTAGTTGCTTCGGCGCCGCCTACGAGTTTCTCTTCAACGCCAGTTACCAGGTCAAGAAGGCGAAAATGAAGAGCAAGATCCCCATCACCTACGTCACGTCCGAGCCGTTCCTGGGCCATTTTGGTATCGGTGGGCTACCCCACGGAGAGAGTCTGCTCAAGATGTTCCTGAAGAAAGAGGGTATTTCCGCGATCACCAACGCCTCTATCGATTACGTGGACGCCGACGCAATGCGACTCAAGGATGGTACAGACCTACCCATGAACTTCGCGATGGTCATTCCTCCGTTCATGGGCCAACAGGTCATCACGGACAGTGGTCTGGCCGACCCCCGGGGATACGTGAAGGTGCGGCCCACGTACCAGAGCATGGACTATGACAACGTCTACGCTGTGGGCATCGCTGCGGCGGTGACGGCACCCTGGCAAACCCCGACTCCGGTTGGCGTTCCCAAGACGGGCTTTCCATCCGAGACCATGGCCCACGTGGCCGCGACCAATATCGCCTCGCAGATTCGTGGTAAGGCTCCCACTGAGGAGAAGGAGTTCAAGGACATCACCGCGGTGTGCGTGATGGACGCGGGTAACAACGGGGTCATCATCCTCGCCGACAAGATGCTGCCCCCACGTAAACACGGCGTACTAATCCCGGGGCCGCAGGCACATCTTATGAAATTGGGCTTCGAGAAGTACTTCCTCTGGAAGATGGAAAACGGCTACGTCAACCTTCCGTAGTTGGGTCGTCGCCGGTCCTGCGACTCACGAAAACCGGCTGGGAAATAATGGCGTAAGGCTGACGCCGGCACCATATTGGTGCTTTGATAGATTCTTTCTCTAAGCATTAAAGGAAAAACTAATTTAATATTTCGCTGTCTTATGATTGATAAGTCACGCTTCTGAGCGCCACAACTCGGTGTAAGTTCGAGCTGTGGACGTCGTGTTGACCAGCATCTCGACACTGTCGCTGGCGCGCTGGCAGTTCGCGGTGACGACGGTCTTCCACTTCCTCTTCGTGCCCCTCACCATCGGCCTCGGGCTGCTCGTCGCGGTGTTGCAGACGGCCTCGTATCGCACCCAGGACGAGGCCTACGAGCGCGCGACGCGCTTCTTTGGCAAATTGTTCCTCGTCAACTTCGCGATCGGCGTGGTGACCGGCATCGTCCAGGAGTTCCAATTCGGCATGGACTGGTCGCGCTACTCGGTCTTCGTTGGCAACATCTTTGGTGCTCCCCTGGCCATCGAGGCCCTGCTCGCCTTCTTCATGGAGTCAACGTTCCTCGGGGTGTGGATCTTCGGACGCGGACGCGTCTCAAACCGGGTCCACTTGGCGTCAATCTGGCTGGCCAGCCTCGGTACCATCCTCTCGGCAGCGTTCATTATCGCGGCCAACTCGTGGATGCAACACCCGGTCGGCTACACGATCGATCCCGTCAGCCACCAGGCGGTAATGAACAACTTCTGGGCCGTGATGACCAACTCGACGTTCTTGCTCGCCTACGGCCACGTGCTGTTCTCAGCCTTTCTCACCGGCTCGGTGTTCATGCTCGCCGTTTCAGCCTGGCACGTCCGCCGAGGCCACGACGCCGCGGCGTTCGCGAAGTCAATTCGCATCGCGATCGTCGTCACCATGGTCGCCTCGGTGGGCACCATCTTCCTCGGCGACTCCCAGGCCAAGCAGATGGAAGTCCAGCAACCCATGAAGATGGCCGCGGCCGAGGCCCTCTACACCACGAGCAGCGGGGCGAGCTTCTCACTGCTCACGATCGGTGACCTCTCCGGAAACCCGGTCTTCCAGGTGCGCGTCCCGCACCTCTTGAGCGTGCTCGCAACCAACACCTGGAACGGCAAGGTCGACGGAATCAATAACATCCAGGCGGCGGCCGCCAAGAAGTATGGTGCCGGCAGCTATATCCCGGTCATCTGGATCCTGTACTGGTCCTTTAGGGTCATGGTGGGACTGGGCTTCTTACTACTTGCCCTCGGTGCCATCGGCCTCTGGCTGATGCAGAAGCGCCGCCTGGAGAAGTCGAACGTCTACCTGCGCTTCGCCACCTGGATGGCGCTCGCGCCCTTCATCGCCAACTCTGCCGGCTGGATCTTCACCGAGGTTGGCCGTCAGCCATGGGTGGTCTACGGACTGCTCAAGACCTCGAATGCCGTCACGCTGATCGCGCCCGGCTACGTCGCGGCGAGCTTCATCGGCTTCACCGCGATCTACACGCTGCTCGCCATCGTCGAGATCGGCCTGCTAATCCGCCTCGCCCGCGTCCCCACGCCGCTCTCCGAGGGCGCTCTTGAACCCGAGCCCGAACTCATCTACTAGGAGGGATCGTGCTGCTACTCGCCCTCGCGCCCAGCGGTCTGGAGAAGCTCTGGTTCGCCCTCATCGGCGTCCTCTGGCTCGGCTACTTCTTCCTCGAGGGCTTCGACTTCGGCGTCGGCATCCTCGTGCCCTTCGTCAGCCGCGACGACACTGACAGGCGCGTCGCGATCAACACAATCGGCCCGGTCTGGGACGGTAACGAGGTCTGGCTGCTGACCGCGGGCGGTGCGACGTTCGCGGCCTTCCCCCTGTGGTACGCAACGGTGTTCTCCGGCTTCTACCTTGCGCTGCTCGTGATCCTGGCGGCCCTGATTTTTCGCGGGATGGCATTCGAAATGCGCCACCGGCGCGACGACGACGCCTGGCGCCGATGGTGGGACCGCGCGCTGTTTTGGGGATCGGCCGTTCCGGCCCTACTCTGGGGCGTGGCCTTCGCCGACTTCGTCCACGGCGTGCCCGTCGGCGCGAACGCGACCTGGACGGGCACGTTCTTCGACCTGGTGAAGCCCTACGCACTGGTGGGCGGACTCGCCACCCTCTCACTCTTCACGCTTCACGGCGCCACCTACCTCGGCCTGAAGGCCGAGGGCGACGTGCGCGAGCGAGCGAGCGCCGTCGCGGCGCGACTGGCGCCCCTCACCTTCGTCGTCGTGACCGCCTTTCTCACCTGGACGTACCTGAGTGCGCGCTCGATGCACCACGAGGGTCTCGTCCCGCCGCTGCTGCCGATACTCGGACTGGGGGCGCTGGCCGCCGTTACATGGCTCACGCGTGAGCGCTTAGAGGGCTGGGCCTTCGTCGCGACGGCCGTCAGCATCGTGGCGCTCTTTACAACATTGCTGCTGAACCTCTATCCCAACGTGCTGGTCTCGTCGATCAGCCCGGCGTATGACATCACCATCGTGAGTAGCGCCTCCCACCCCTACACGCTCGCGGTGATGAGCTGGGTGGCACTCATCTTCACCCCCCTCGTACTCGCCTACCAGAGCTGGACCTACTGGATCTTCCGCCGGCGCATACGCCGTCCCGATGAGGCCAGCGCCACTACGCACACCCCGCCCACCGGGTGAGCGACTCGCCCAGCGACCTCCTGAGGCGCCTCGCGCACGTGACGCCGCTCACCTGGGGCCCCGTCGTGGTCGCAGCGGCGACCTCAGCGATCGCCACGATCGCCCTCCTCGTCCAGGCCACAGCGATCGCGCGGGTGGTGGGTGGGCTCTTCGCGTCGCGCCACGCCGACGTGCGTGCCGCCCTCGTCGATCTGGCTCTCGCCAGCCTCGTGCGCGCCCTCGCGACCGCCGCCGGAGCGATGATCACCGGGCGCCTCGCGGCACCCGTGCGGCGCGACCTAC
>JAJZSX010000038.1 GCA_021849435.1 Actinomycetes bacterium
CCGATCTGATCCTCGCCGCACGCCGACGACCACCTCGTGCACATCGAGTTCGCCGACGAGGCCGAGCTCATCGAGCGAGAGCTTGGACAGATCGCCCACCACGAGTCGGTGCGCGAAGCCAGTGCGGACGACGACGAGGCCACTCCCCTCGCCCCGTAGAGGTCTGGCCGGCGAGGAGCTAACGGCGCTCGATGAGATCCATGTAGTCGTCACGCCACAGGTCGAAGAACTCCTCGGGCAGCAGCACCGCGTGCGTGGGCTCGAGGGCCTCGACGAAGCCGCGCTCGTGGCTCACGGCGACGATCGTCCCCTTCCACGAGCGCATCATCACTCCCAGGGCCTCGACGCTCGCCGGGTCCAGGTTGTTGGTGGGCTCGTCCAGGAGCAGCAGGTTGGCATTGGACGCTGCCAGGATCGCCAAGGCCAGCTTCGCGCGCTCGCCGCCCGAGAGCGTGCCGGGCAGCTGGTGCGCGGCCGAGCCCTTGAGTCCGAACGCGCCCAGCAGGCTGCGCCGACCGACGTCGGTGGGCACGGTGGCGTTGTCGAGGTGCGCGAGCACCGTCTTGTCGAAGTCGAGCTGCTCGTGCTCCTGGGCGAAATAACCGACCTCGACGTTGGCGCCGAACTTCACCACGCCGCCCGAGGATAGCTGGGTGCCCGCGAGGCAGCGCAGCAGCGAGGACTTTCCCGCGCCGTTCTTGCCCACGATGACGATGCGATCTCCGCGGCGCGTGATGAAGTTCACGTCGCGCAGCACCTGCTGGCTGCCGTATCGCACGGCGACGTGCTCGACGGTCATCGGCACGTCGCCGCTGCGCGGCGGGGACGGCAGCTTAAAGGTCACGGAGCGCTCGCGCTTGGTCACCTCGACGCGGTTGTCGCGCATCTTGTCCACGCGCCGGTCCAGGACCTTGGCCAGTCGCGCACGCTTCTCGGTCTGGCCGCGCATCGAGTCCGCCAGGGACTTCAGGCGATGGATCTCCGAGTCCTGGGCGGCGGCGAGCTTCTCCTCGCCGGCGATCTGGACCTCCTCTTGCTCGAGGTACTTCGAGTAGTTGCCCTTGTACTCGCGCAGCTGGCCCTCGCGCAAGGAGAGAACCCGGTCGATCGCCTTGTCCAGCAGCGGTAGGTCGTGGCTGATCACGAGAACGGTGCCCCGGAAGCGCTCGAGCTCGTCGAAGAGCCAGCGCTTGGCCGCGCGGTCCAGGTGATTGGTCGGCTCGTCGAGGATCATCATCTCGGGCTGCTCGTAGAGCACGCGCATCAGATCGACGCGGCGGCGCTGACCTCCCGAGAGGGATCCCAGGTCCTCGAGCAAAAGATCCTCGGCGAGACCCAGTCCGTCGGCCAGGCGCGCGACCTCGGACTCGGCCTCGTAGCCACCGCGCTCGCGAAACTGCGCCTCCAGACTTGTGAAGCGCTCGATGGTTTCCTCGACCGGATTGGCGGCGAGTTCGTGACGCGCGTGCTGCATGTCCGCGTCGAGCTGGTCGAGACCGCGCGCCGAGAGGACGTGCGAGAGACCGATCGGCTCGACCCCCAGTCCCCCGGGCACCGGCTCCTGGGGCAGGTGCGAGACCGCCCCCTGGGTCGCGACGGTGCCAGTGATGCGAAGGTGCTCGGGGTGCTCGCCGAGCAGCACTGAGAGCAGCGTCGACTTGCCGGCCCCGTTTCGCCCGACCAGTCCCACCTTCTCGCCGTCGCCGACCGTGAAGGAGACCGGCGCGAGCAGTCGTCGCGCGCCGATTTCGATTCCCAGGTCGCGGACGATAAGCACCGATCTAGCCTAGGAGGCGCGCGACCTCCATCAGTTCGTCGCGGAAATCCGGGTGAGCGATGCCTGCCAGGGCGATCGCCCGCTCGCGCACCGTTCGGCCCCGCAGGTCCGCCGCGCCGTACTCGGTGACGATCACTCCGGCCAGCTGGCGCGGCGAGGTGACCGAGGCGAATCGGCTCATGGAGGGCACGATCCGGCTCACCAGCTCCCCGCCCACGCTCGCCGTCGACTGCAGGCACACCAACGAGACGTGATCGGTCGAGAGCGACGTGCCCTCGATGAAGTCCTGGTGTCCGCCGACCCCGGAGAACTGTCGCGCGCCGATCGAGTCCGCGCCGATCTGTCCGAGCAGGTCAATCTCGAGAGCCGAGTTGATGCAGACCATCCGGTAGTTCTGGGCGATCACCGTGGGATCGTTGGTGTAGGTCACCGGGGCCATCGCGATCATGGGGTTCTCGTGGAGGAAGTCGTAGGTCTCGCGCGAGCCACCGGCGAAGGTGATCACGCACTGACCGGGGTGCAGGGTCTTTCTCGAGTTGTCCACCTTGCCGGCCTTGATCAGCTGGTAGAGGCCGTCGGTGAACATCTCGGAGTGCACGCCGTAGTTCCCGCCGGGACCCTCGGCGAGGGCGTGGGCGACGAGGTTCGGCACCGCGCCGATGCCCGTCTGCAGTGTGGCGCCGTTGGGGATGAACTCGGCCGCGTAGGCGGCGATCGCCGCGTCCTCTGGCGTGCCGGGATCGTTGGGAAAGACAACGGGCTCCTGGTCGGTCACGACCAAGGCGTCAACCTCGGCGACGTTGACCGTGTTGGCGTGCCCGGCGAGGTTCGGCGTGCGCGGGTAGTGCGGCGACACCTCGACGAGCAAGAGGCGCTCGGGATCGCGCCCGGCGCGCCGGCACTCCTCCAACGTCGCGCCGTTGTAGAGCGAGACCGAGATGTCACCGTTGGCGTCGGGCATCGAGCCGGCGAGCATCATCACGCGGATCCCCAGGCGCTCCATCATCACGCCGTAGTGGCGAAAGAACGACGGCACGTACTGCACGTCGGCGCCGGCCGCCTTGTAGGCGCGGTCAGCCCCGCCCATGAACTGACAGCGGTAGTGGACGTTGGGGTGCAAGAAGACCTCGTGGTGACCGAGCGACAGGCCGCCGCAGATCGTCAGGTCCTCCCAGTCGCTGCGACGCGAGAGGGCGCCAAAGAGCGCCATCGGCGTCGCGGTCACCAGTCCGAAACCCACGCTGTCGCGCGCGCCGATCAGCGCCACCGCCTCGTCTGCGGTCATTTCGCGAGCCGTCATCGCAACATTCTGCCCGACGGGCCTTGCTGTGCAAGGATTTTCTCGTGTCTGTTCCACTCGTCCTCGATCTCTGGGCCGACGTCGTTTGCCCGTTCTGCAACCTCGGCCGCCACCAACTCGCGGAGGCGTTGGCTCGCTTTGAACACGCCGACGAGGTGGTGCTGATCCATCGCGCCTTCGAGCTCGACCCGTCGCTGCCGGCCGTGCCCGCGCGCAGCAACCCGGAGATGCTGGCCCAGAAGTACTCGATATCCCTCGAGCAGGTCGCCGAGATGCACGCACGCCTGGAGGCTCAGGCGGCGAACCACGGGATGACCTGGTCACTGGCGGCGACCCGACCGGCCAACACCTTCGACGCGCATCGCCTGATCGCCTTCGCCGCCACCCAGGGCCGCGCCGAGGCGATGCTCGACGCGCTCTATCACGCCCACTTCAGCGAGGCCCGACCCGTGAGCGATCACGCAGTGCTTGACGAACTCGCCGACGAAGTCGGCGTCACCGGCAGCGCGGCGCTATGGAGCGGCGATGACTTCGCCAAGGAGGTGCGTCGCGACGAGGCGCGCGCGAGCCAGCTGGGTCTGCGCGGCGTACCGGCTCTCGTGCTCGACTCCGCGTTCCTGGTCAGCGGAGCCCAGGGGGCCGACGCCTTCTACGATGCGCTGAACCGGGCGTGGGCCCGTCACGAGGACCTCTAGGACTCGTCCGCGGGCACGACCGCGGCGGTCGCCACCTGGTGGCCCTCGTCGAGATTCATCACCCGCACGCCGGTCGCGTCGCGACCCTGCGAGGTCACCTCACGCACGGGCACGCGGATCAGCACGCCGCCCGAGGAGGCGAGCAGCACCTCGTCGGCGAGGCGCACCATCAGCGCCGCGACGACGAAGCCGCGAGCGGCGGTCAGGCGGATCGCGCGTACACCCTGGCCGCCACGGCCCTGGCGATTGAAGCGCTCGGTCTTGACGCGCTTGCCGAAACCGGTGTTAGTCACGAGGAAGAGATCCGCGTCGTCGCTCACCACATCCAGCGAGATCGCCCGGTCATCGTCCTTGAGCTTCACGCCGCGCACGCCGGTCGCGTCACGGCCCATCTCGCGAACCTCGGTCTCGGAGAAGCGGATCGACATGCCACGATACGTAACCATCATGAGATCATCAGTGCCGCTCGTGGCCACGACGCGCACGACCTCATCACCCTCGCGCAAGTTGATCGCGATCCAGCCCTCGCGGCGCGACTTGTCGTACTCGCTGAAGGCCGTCTTCTTGACCGTGCCGTTCTTCGTTGCAAAGACCAGAAACTTGTCGTCGGGGAAGTCCTTGGTCGTCACGATTGCCTGGATCGACTCGCCGGGTGACAGGTTGAGCAAGTTCACGATCGCGGTGCCCTTGGCAGTGCGGTCCTTCATCGGGATCTCGTGGCCGCGCAGTCGGAATACCCGACCGCGATTGGAGAACAAGAGGACGTACGCGTGAGTCGTCGTGTGCAGGATCTGGTCGACGAAGTCCTCGTCGCGCAGCTTCGCGCCCTGGACGCCGCGGCCACCGCGGCCCTGGACGCGGAACGCGTCGGCGGCCACCGACTTGACGTAGCCAGCGCGGGTCATCGTGATCACGATGTCCTCGTCGTCGATGAGGTCCTCGGCGCCGAGCTCGCCCGGGTCGTTGACGATCTGGGTGACGCGGTCGTTCGCGTACTTGTCGCGAATCGCCGCCATCTCCTCGGCGATGACCGAGCGCAGGCGGATGTCGGAGGCGAGAATCGCCTCGAGCTCGGCGATCGTCTCGCGCAGGCGCGCCATCTCCTCGTCGAGCTCGCGACGTCCGAGACGCGTCAGGCGTCCCAAGGTCATGTCCAAAATATGGTTGGCCTGCTCCTCGGAGAACTCGAAGGGCGCCGCCATCAAGGACGCGCGGGCTGACGGCCGGTCGTCGGAGGCGCGGATCGCCGCGATGACCGCGTCGAGCATGTCGATGGCCTTCAGGAGGCCCTCGACGATGTGCGCCCTCGCCTGCGCCTTGGCCAAGCGGAAGCGAGTGCGGCGCGTGACCACGTCAATCTGGTGGTCGATGTAGTGACCAAGCGCCTGAGCGAGGTTCAACGTTCGTGGCACGCCATCGACCAGGGCCAGCATGTTGACCGCGAAGGTCGTCTGTAGCGACGTGTTCTTGTAGAGCTTGTTCAGCACCACGTTGGCGTTGGCATCACGCTTCAAGCGGATTACGAGACGGGCCTGGCGGCCCGCCGAGTCGTTCTGGACCTCGGCGACACCGTCGAGATCGCCGTTCTTGACCAGTTCCTCGATCTTCTCTTCGATCGATTCGACCGACACCTCGTAGGGGAACTCGGTGACGACGATGCGCGTGAACCCACGGTGCTCGTCGATCTCAGCCACCGCGCGCATCTTCACCGAGCCGCGGCCCGTGCGGTACGCGTCGAGGATGCCCTGGCGGCCGAGGATCTGCGCGCCGGTGGGAAAGTCCGGACCCTTCACGAAGGCCATCAACTCGTCGGGGGTCGCCTGCGGGTTGGTGAGCAGGTGTAGGGCGGCGTCGATCACCTCGCGCAGGTTGTGCGGCGGGATCTTGGTCGCCATGCCCACGGCGATCCCCTGGGAGCCGTTGACCAGCAGGTTGGGAAAGCGCGACGGCAGCACGGTGGGCTGCATCGTCGAGTTGTCGTAGTTGGGCTCGAAGTCGACGGTTTCCTCGTCGATGGAGTCGAGCAACTCGAGGGCGAGCGGGGCGAGACGGCACTCCGTGTAGCGCATCGCCGCGGCGCCCTCGTTGGGTCCAGTGCCGCCGAAGTTGCCATGACCGCTGATCAGCGGGTGGCGCATGGCGAAGTCCTGGACCATGCGCACGAGCGCGTCGTAGATCGCCGAGTCCCCATGGGGGTGGTAGGTGCCCATCACTTCGCCGACGACCTTCGCGCACTTGGTGTGCGGACGGTCGGGACGAAGCCCCTGGTCGAACATCGAATACAGGATTCGACGGTGCACGGGCTTGAGACCATCACGCGCGTCGGGCAGAGCGCGGCTGACGATGACCGACATGGAGTACTCGAGGAAGGAGCGCTCCATCTCGAGGTTGATCTCGATGGGCTCGATGTAGCCGAGTACCTCGTCGGGATCGGGCGTGGGAGGCGGGGTCTTGCGGGCCAT
The DNA here is from genome assembly GCA_021849435.1 of Actinomycetes bacterium. Next base: position 6,235 of record JAJZSX010000038.1, read on the forward strand.
GGTCTCTCCTAGATGTCCAGGAACCGGACGTCTTTGGCGTTCGTCTGGATGAAGTGACGCCGCTGGGGGACGTCGTCACCCATCAGGATCGAGCAGACCTCGTCGGCGAGGGCGGCCTGTTCAACCGTGATCTGCAACAGCGCGCGCTTGGTGGGGTCCATCGTTGTCTCTTTGAGCTCGTCGTAGTCCATCTCGCCCAGGCCCTTCAGGCGCTGGAAGTCGTTCTTGTGGTCGGGGTGCTCGACGAGGAACTGGGACTTGGCCGCGTCGTCGCGCAGGTAGACCTTCTCCTTGCCCACCAACGTCGAATACAACGGGGGCTGGGCCACGTAGACGTGACCGTTGTTGACCAGCTCGGTCATCTGGCGGAAGAAGAACGTCAGTAACAGGGTGCGGATGTGGCTGCCGTCGACGTCGGCGTCGGCGAGCAAGATGATCTTGTCATAGCGGATTTTGGACACGTCGAAGTCCGCCTCGACGCCCGCACCGATGGCCGCGATGAGCGCCTGGATCTCGGTGTTCTTGAGAATTTTGTCGCTGCGCGCCTTCTCGACGTTGAGAATCTTGCCGCGAATCGGCAGAATCGCCTGCACGCGAGGATCGCGCGCGTCCTTGGCCGATCCGCCGGCCGAGTTTCCCTCAACGATGAAGAGCTCGCACTCGCGCGGCTCGCGCGAGGAGCAGTCAACCAGCTTGCCCGGCAGACCCGCTCCGTCGAGAGACGACTTGCGACGGGTGAGGTCGCGCGCCTGGCGAGCGGCAATCCGCGCACGCGACGCCTGAATCGCCTTGGCGACGATCTGACCGCCCTCACGGGGGTTTTCCTCGAGCCAGTCGGCCAGCTTCTCGTTCGTCGCGCGCTCGACCAGTGAGCGGATCGAGACGTTGCCAAGCTTTCCCTTGGTTTGTCCCTCGAACTGGGGCGAGACGAGCTTGACTGAGACGATCGCGGTGAGTCCCTCGCGAATATCGTTGCCCTCGAGGTTCTCGTCCTTCTCCTTGAGAAGATTGCGCTTGCGCGCGTAGCGGTTCACGACATTGGTGATCGCCTTGCGAAAGCCCTCCTCGTGCATGCCGCCCTCGATGGTCGCGATGCCGTTGGCGAAGGAGTGGATCGACTCGTAGTAGCCCGTGTTCCACTGGAAGGCGACTTCGACCTCCTGGTCCTCCTCAGACTGCTCGTAGAAGCCGACTTTGCGAAAGAGCGACTCCTTGGAGTTATTGAGGTGGCGCACGTAGTCGACAATGCCGCCGGAGTACTTGAAGGTCTCCTTGGCTGCTCGCCCGACACGCTCGTCGGTGAAGCGGATCTCTAGCCCGCGATTGAGAAAGGCCATGATCTGGAGCCGCTCGGTGACTGTCTGGGCGCGGAAGTCGACGTCGTCGAAGATGCTCGGGTCCGGCGTGAAGGTGACGGTCGTGCCGGTGCGACCGCGCGGCGCCGAGCCGGTCACTCGCAGCTTGCCTTGGGGGACGCCACCGTCGCGGAATTCGAGGACGTGGTGGTCGCCGTTGCGGTCAACCTCGAGAATGAGATGGGTCGACAGGGCATTGACCACCGAGGCGCCCACGCCGTGCAGGCCACCCGAGACCTTGTAGCCGCTGCCGCCGAACTTTCCGCCGGCGTGCAATTCTGTGTAGACGATCTCCGCGGCTGATTTGCCTGGATACTGCGGGTGATCCTCGACGGGAATGCCTCGCCCGTCGTCAGTCACGCGACAACTGCCGTCGGCGAGAATGGTCACGTCGATGCGAGTGCAGTGGCCACCCATTGCCTCATCGACTGCGTTGTCGACGATTTCCCAGATCAAGTGGTGCAGCCCGGCGGGACCCGTTGAGCCGATGTACATCCCGGGGCGCAGGCGCACCGGTTCGAGGCCTTCAAGAACGGTGATGTCGCTGGCTCCGTAGCTAGCGGCTCCCTTGGTCTTTTCGGCCACGAAGTGGTCCTTTCGGCTAAAAATGGGCGCGGTGAGCGCGGTCGACGCAGGACTTTCGACTTCTTTATCCTACCCGACCGGCTGTGACGTTCCTGCGTCTGAAGGCGACGTCACCACCGTCACACGAGGTTCTTAGCTCGTGGTGAGAACTGTGCGCACGCTTGTTGGCGCGCTTGCGCCGAGCACCTCAAAGCCGCGCAGAATTGACACGGCGTCGCTGGCTACGCGTGCGGCGAACGCTCCCGATGGGACTGAGACAATGAGCACGCCGTCCTTGATCATCTCCGGTCGGCACGTCTCGACGAGGACGGGATCGACCACAGTCGGCCACAGTCGTCGAACCTCGTTGATGAGTCGCAGGTCGACTCGTCGCAAGCGTCCTGCGACGGTGTCCAGTAGTTCACCAAGGGTCACCGGTTGGTCGTCTCGTCGTCTCATACGTGGCTCGTAGTTAGGTCAATCACCGCGGCCGGGGTCAGGCGCGACGGCAGGGGCGAGGCTGTTGTGACCAGAGTCTGCCCGGTGGGCAAGAGCTCGAGGAGTCGGTCACTGCGACGAGGATCGAGCTCGCTGAAGACGTCATCAAGCAACAACAACGGATCTACTCCGCGCTTCTGGCGCACCAGCTGATCTCCCGCTAGGCGCAGTGCGAGAGCCAAGGAGCGCTGCTCGCCTTGTGACGCTTGATGGCGAGTGTCGCGGCCCTCGAGGGAGATCGCCACGTCGTCACGATGTGGCCCGATGGAGGTATGACCGCGTAGACGGTCATCCTCCTCGCTGGCGCCGATAGCTATGGCGAGTGAGCCCGTCCATGACGGGCGATAGTCGAGTTCGACGCGCTGCTTGCTTTCGGAGAGTTGACGATAGTAGTCCTCAACGAGTGGCGCGAGCGCGCCGAGCACTTCGCGACGAACGACGACGAGCTCTTCGCCGTAGCGTGCTAGGTCGGCACTCCAGACATCAAGCTCGGCACGCTGATTTGCATTCGGCCGGTCTCCGCGCAGTGTGCGCAGCACCGCGTTGCGCTGACTCAATACGCGCGCGTAGCGCTCGATCACATCCCCGCTCGTCAGATCGACATCAGTGAGCAGTGTGGTTAGGAAGGTGCGACGATTCTCAGGGCCTTGGCGAATGACATCTACGCCTTCGGGGGTGAAGATGGTGATGGGCAGCGCCTCAGAGAGGTCGGCTCGTGAGCGTGGTTTTTGTCCGTTGACCAGCATCTTCTTTGTGGTTCGCAAACCGCGGGTCAACGTAAGGTCGACTCCTACCCGGCGTACGTGATGAAAGAGAACGCCGTGGATTTCCGTAAGATCCTCACCGTTTTTGATCATGTCGCTGGCCGCGTTTGTTCGAAACGAAGACGCCGTCGCCAAAGCGTAAACCGCTTCGAGCACCGAAGTCTTGCCGGTGCCGTTTGGTGAAACAAAGACCGTCACCGCATCGGGATCGGGGTGCAGAACGAGGTGGTCGAATAACCGAAAGTTCCGGACCTCGAGTTCGTGCAGCCCCACGTGAGTCGTGCTACTGGACCCGCACTGGCATTAGCAGGTAACGAAAGCGGGTGTCCTCGACGCCGTGGACCATCGCGGGACGCACCGAGTCAGACATCTCGAGAATGATCTCGTCGCCGTAGACCGCCTCAATCCCATCGATCAAGAAATTTGGATTGAACGCGATAGTCAGTTCCTCACCGACATAGTCAGCGTCGACATTGTCTTCGACGTCGCCCGCGTCGTGACTCTGAGTGCGAATCTCAACATTCTTGTCGTGCATCGACAAACGAACAGACGACGTTGAATCCTTGGCCAGCAGCTTGGCGCGACGCAGTGAGGTCAACAGGGTGTCCTTGGCGATGCGCAGCTGATTGGGATAGCTCGCAGGAATCAGTTGAAGAACTGAGGGATAGTTACCGTCAATCAGACGCGATGAAATGCTCGTACGACCCACGGTGAAGGAAATCTCCGCGTCAGTCAAAGTGACGCCGATTTCAGAATCGGCTACTAGGGACGCGGCCGTACGCTGAAGTTCTTGGAGTGCTCGAGCTGGTACCAGCACATCGTGGGAGCCAACCAGGTCGTGAACCCCTGGTACGTCACGCACCGCGAGACGATATGAGTCGGTCGCAATGAGTCGCAAATCGCCATTTTCGGTGGTGAAGAGAACACCGGTTAGGAGTGGTCGTGCGTCGTCGCTGGCCGCCGCGCGTACCACCTGGTTGATTCCTTGGATGAGGTCGAGTGCTGGGGTTGTCATGACCGCTCCGGTCACTGGTGGCAGGTTTGGGTAGTCCACCACGGCGAAAGTGCGGAGAGAGAATTTTGCGCGCCCAAGACTCAATTCGACGTTCTCGTCGTGAGCGGTGACGGTGACAGCCCCCGCCTCGAGTGAACGTACCGCATCAACAATGAGACGTGCTGGGACCACGCTGGCGCCATCCTCGATTCCAATGACATCCACCACCGTACGAACGGTGATGTCGAGATCGGTTCCCGTGACTGTCAATTGGTTGTTGGTCAGTGAGAGCAGGACCCCTGAGGTAGCCCCAACGAGGCGTGTGGCTACGACGCGACTAGCCGCACTCAACGCTTCGACCAACAGGTCACGTTCTGATCTGAACTTCATCGGCTTGCCTTTCTATGGCGACTGCGTGTGTGGTGTGTCAATTCTGAAGGTATAGCAGTAGTAGGTCTGTGGATTCTCAGTTGTACGACCATAAATCCTGATGATGACGCTTGTCTTCTCCACAAGCACATGTGTCTTCGTGTGGAGAAAAGTCTCAACGCTACGACCTCAAGATTGAAGTGATGTTGATGACGAGGCGATGCTCCACGCGAAACCAACAGACCTCGTATGGGGTTTCACACAAGATTTCAAACCTTGGTTTCCCCCTGTAGTTGGCGCTTCAACTGGTTGATTTGAGCGAGTAGCTCGCTATTTGACGTGAGTTGCTCCTTAATCTTCTCGACGCCGCTGATCACAGTGGTGTGGTTACGGCCGTCGAAGATGCGCGCAATCATCGGGTACGAATAGTTGTCCAACAGGTCGCGAATCAGGTACATCGCTACATGGCGAGCGTGGACTAGAGGTCGTAGCCGTTTCGAACCACGGATCTCCTCCACCGAAAGGCCGTAGAACTCTGACACCGCCGTCAGGATCATCTCGGGCTTCAAGGACATTTGCTCGTGACCGAGGTTCGTGAGATGGCTCTTGGCCAGGTCGAGCGTGATCGGCTCCTGGCGCAAGTTCGCAAAGGCGCGCAGCATGGTCACCGATCCTTCGAGCTCGCGAATGTTGTCACGCACTCGTTGCGCAATCCACTCAGCGACATCGCGGGGTAACTCAATGCCTTCGCGCTCGGATTTCGAGTGCAGGATCGCGATGCGCGTCTCGAGGTCGGGTTGATCGATCTCGGTGACAAGACCCTGAAGAAGACGACTGCGGAATCTCTCTTGGAGACCTGCGAGGTCGCGCGGTGATCGATCTGAGGTGAGAACAATCTGCTTTCCCTCGCCGTGGAGTGCGTTGTAAGTGTGAAAGATCTCCTCGTGGAATGTTTCGCCTCGTGTCTCCATGAACTGGATGTCGTCAATGAGCAAGACATCGTTCTCGCGGTAGCGCTCGTGCAGAGCGAGCTGTGTTCGCGTCTGAATAGCCCGAATGAAGTCGTTAAGGAACGTCTCGGTCGAAACGTAAAGAACTTTTCGTCCTGGGTAGTTCTCATGCACGTAGTTGCCGATCGCGTGCAAGAGGTGGGTCTTGCCCAGGCCCGAGTTACCGTAGATCATCAACGGGTTGTAGGCCCGACCAGGAGTTTCAGCGACCGACTGGGCGGCGGCGAACGCGAGGCGGTTCGATGAGCCCGGAACAAATGAGTCAAATGTCATGCGTGGGTCGAGTCGTGCGGGACGATCGACGCTCGGAGCGAAGGTGACAGCCGGCTCATCACGTTGCGGCGTGTCATCT